>CAZGVQ010000174.1:3139-7428 GCA_964529355.1 uncultured Acidimicrobiales bacterium | reverse complement strand
GTCTAGCGCGTTGTCGGGCTGCACAAGGCGACCGGGCGGGTGCGGTCGCCGCCTACCGCCAGGTACCGCCAAGTTCGGCGGCCTTTTCCGGGGCGCAGGTCGAGTCGGCGCGAACCCTCGCCGGCGCCCGCAGCAACGATGCCCCGTCGTCCGCCGAACTCGAAGCGGCCGCCCAAACCATCGACCAGCTCCAGATCGACGCCGCCGAACGCTCCCGTCTGGCCGCCGAAGTGCTCGAGCGGGCCCTCGCAGCCATGGGAACCGGCGCTCTCGCTCCGGATGCCTCCAAGAAACTCTTTGGCGGTGGCCTCACCGAGACCGACCTCCGCTCGAAACTCGAATCGGTCTATCGCGACCAGGCTCGTATGGCGCCCACCGATCAGGAACGTATCTCGCTGGTCGACAAGGCGAACCTGGTTCGACCGCGGAGCCTGGTCTGATGGCGGTGGCGTGTCCTGCATGCGGCGAACCGTCAACCGGCGGAGAGTGGTGCGAAGCGTGCGGCGCCGACCTCGACGGCAACGCCGACTCGGCATTGTCGAATGCCAACGCCGAACCGTGTGTGAGCTGTGCTGCACCCAGCACCGAGATCGCGGCCGATGGCTACTGCAGCCAATGCGGCCATAAGCAACCCGACCCCCGCGACCATCTCGAGGACGACCTGGGATGGTTGGTCATGGTGACCGATCGGGGAAACCGACATCATCGAAACGAGGACTTCGGTGCCGCGGCCCAGGTCGGGGACAACTCGGTGATGGTGGTGTGCGATGGAGTTTCCACCACGGACAATCCCGAGCAGGCATCGTTGGCTGCCACGACGGCCGCGGTCGAGGTTCTGGTCGCCGCACTAAACGAGGAATCCGTCGACCACAGGGCGGCGATGGCGGCGGCGGTCAAAGCGGCGCAGCAGGCCACCCTCGCGGTTCCGGCCATCGTCGGCGGAAAGGGCTCGCCCTCGTGCACCTTTGTGGCGTCCATCACCTCAAGCGGGATCGATGGCCTCGAGACAACTATCGGGTGGCTCGGCGACAGCCGCGCCTACTGGATCGACGACACCGGTGCGGTCACCCAACTCACCACCGACCATTCCTGGGCCTCCGAGCAGGTGGCCGATGGACTGATGACCCCCGAAGAAGCCAACGCCGACTCGAGGGCCCACACCATCACCCGCTGGCTGGGGGAAGACGCGCACGAGATCGAGCCGGGCATCGTCACCCACTCGGCTCCTTCGGGTCGGCTGTTGTTGTGCAGCGATGGTCTGTGGAATTACGCCGACACCGACGAGACGATGACCCACCAGGTCGCAGCCCATGACGACGGGTCGCTGATCGTGCTAGCCCAGAACCTGGTGACCTATGCCCTCGAATCGGGCGGTCACGACAACACCACCGTCGCCATCGCCGACCACTCGGCGCAACCCGACCCGGCAGAACCGAAATCCGACCTTCCCGAAGAATCAACCACCACCACCGCTGCGCCTGAAGCTGCAGAAGGAGACCTCGTCACATGACCGACTTCAAGGCCGACGTATTTCAGAACGAATACCTGCACGAGAACGCCGATGTGGTCGACGCAGTCATCACCGTGACCGCGTCGGGAGGCGGTGCTGGCGGTGTCGCCACTCCAGCCGGTGGCCAGGAGCGGGTCGAGGTCATCGTCATCGACTGCTCGGGTTCGATGAACGAAGATGGCGGCGTAAAGATGCGGTCTGCCCGGGAAGCCACCATGGCGGCCATCGACACCATCACCGACGGCACGCTCTTTTCGATCGTCGCCGGCGTCGACGGCGCCTATGCGCTCTACCCGCAGGAGGCGGGCCAGGTTGCCCGTGCCGACGCGCAGACCAAAGAGGCCGCCAAGTCGGTGGTGTCGCGTGTTCGCGCCAAGGGCGGAACCGCAATCGGGACCTGGCTCACCGCGGCCGCCGGGATCTTCAACGGAGTCCCAAACTCCATAAACCACTGCATCTTGTTGACCGACGGGAAGAACCAGAGCGAAAGCGACCGGGCGCTGAACGGCGCCATCGCGCAGTGCAGCGGGTTGTTCCAGTGCGATGCCCGCGGCCTCGGAGCCGATTGGGATGTCGACGAGCTTCGCCGAATCTCCAGTGCATTGCTCGGAACGGTCGACATCATTCCGAGTCCCGCCGAGATGGAGGCCGAGTTCCGGGCGCTCACCCAGGCGGCCATGGGGAAAGAGGTTGGTTCGGTTGCGTTACGGCTCTGGACGCCGCAAGGTTCTCAGGTCGAGTTCCTCAAGCAGGTGGCGCCCAGCATCGAAGACCTCACCTCAAAGGCCGTGCCGGTCAAGGCGCTGACCAACGACTACCCGCTGGGAGCATGGTCGGGAGACGAGTCGCGCGACTATCACCTTCGGATCCGGATCCCGGTGGGCAATGTCGGCGACGAACGGCTCGGCGCCCGGGTGATGCTCACCATCGACGATCTCGAGCAACCGAGTGCCCTCGTACGGGCCATATGGACCAACGACGAAGCGTTGTCGACCCGTATCAACCGGGAGGTCGCCCACTACACCGGGCAGGCCGAATTGGCCGACGCGATCGCCGATGGCTTGGCCGCCCGTGACGCCGGAGACGGCGCTACCGCCACGGTCAAGCTTGGTCGCGCGGTGCAGCTGGCTCACGAGGCGGGCAACGGCGACACGGTGAAACTGTTGGAGAAGGTGGTGGACGTCGACAATCCCGAAACCGGCACGGTGCGCCTGAAGAAGCAGGTGGAGGAAACCGACGCCATGGCCCTCGACGTGCGCTCGACCCGAACCGTGCGCGTGAACAAAGGCTCCTGAGAACGATGGCCGCCGACCAGACCACAACCTGTCCCATCGGACACGAATCAACCTGGGACGACTATTGCTCGTCCTGCGGCGCCGCGATGGGTGGCGCACCCGACGGCGCACCCGGCAGCGCCCCCGGCAGTGCGCCCGACGGTGGCCCCGAGGCAGCGCCTGCGGGAACGTCCGCCGAACCCCGGTGTCCCAACTGTGCCGAGCCTCATGCTGCCAACGCGGTGTTCTGTGAGAACTGTGGCTATGACTTTCTTGCCGGAAGTATGCCCGGCGCACTGAGCGATCCGGATCCAGCCATCGCCGGACCGGCGGCCGCGCTCAGCGATCTCGACGCCGCGAGCCCGTCTGGGTGGGAGCTGCACATCTCGGCTGATCGTGGCTATTTCGACCGGATGTCCGCCGAGGGGCAGCTGAGTTTCCCCGACCCGCCGCCCGATCCCACCGTGTTGGCCCTGTCGCTTCAGAAGGCGTTGCTCGGTCGGCGCAGCGAGAGTCGCGGCGTCTTTCCCGAACTCGACATTCTGGCGCTTACCGATGATCCAGCCGTGTCCACCCGTCACGCGATGCTCGATCAACGACCCGACGGCGGCTACACGATCACCGATCTTTCCTCGACCAACGGCACCTACATCGATGACGCAACCGATCCGGTCACGCCCGGCATGGCCACTCCGTTGAACGATGGTGCCGTCATCTACCTGGGTGCCTGGACCCGCATCGAGTTGCGCTCGACCTAGCGGGATCACCCCCTAGGTCAGACGGTCTATTTTTGCCAAAAATCGTTCGTTTCGGACTTCGGAAATCGCGGGATCGTGCCGAAGATACGGACTCACCGTGAGTACTGAGGAGATTCCGCGTTGAGCACACTAGGCGAAGCCGTTTTGGCGGCAATCGTGCGGCTCCAGATGCAGAGCCGGGAGGAGCGGGGCGCTTCGCTGCTTGAATATGCGCTTCTTGTCTCGCTCATCGCGGTGGTGTGTATCGCCTCGGTGTCCTTCTTCGGCGTGAGCATCAGCTACCAGGCCAGCGAGTTCGCCTCAGCGATCGACAACTAGCTCCGGTGGAGCGGCCCGCAACGGGTCGCAATGAACCCGAGGTTGCCGCGAAAGATTCCCTCCTTCTTCGGGTTCTTTTTGCTCGTTTTGGGAACCTGACGGACCCCGGGTTCCGTTGGGTATGTAACGCTCAGGCAACGAGGCCTGGGCCGAAGATTCCCCCGAAAAGAGTGAAGACAGAAATGAGTCCGATGCCCGAGGCAACTGAACCCCGGATCAATAAGAAGCTTGTAACCCTTCTCATGTCGATCAGCGTCATCGCTGCGGCTTGTGGCGCCGACGCGGCCACCGACACCGCAGTCGAGGGGGGTGAGGACACCGCTGAAGTAGCCGAAGTCGTCGAAGACACCGAAGAAGAAGCCATGGAAGATGAAGAGGAAGCCATGGAGGACGAAGAGGCCATGGAGGACGAGGAAGCCATGGAGGACG
>CAZGVQ010000174.1:0-3039 GCA_964529355.1 uncultured Acidimicrobiales bacterium | reverse complement strand
AGGAAGCCATGGAGGACGAAGAGGCCATGGAGGACGAGGAAGCCATGGAGGACGAGGAAGCCATGGAAGATGAAGAGGCCATGGAGGACGAGGAAGCCATGGAAGATGAAGAGGCCATGGAGGACGAGGAAGCCATGGAAGATGAAGAGGCCATGGAGGACGAGGACGCGGCGACCGACGTCGTCCAGGACGCCGAGGCATCCGGAACGCTCGAGCTCACCTTCGCCGGACTTGAGCCTCTGGCCAACGGAACTTACGAAGGTTGGATCATCGTTGACGGCGCACCCATTAGCACCGGCAACTTCAACGTCGACGCAGACGGCGGTCTGGTCGATCCCGATGGAGCCCCAATCGATGGCTACTTCGAGAACGCCTACACCGACGATGCTGAGGCGGTCGTCATCTCGATCGAACCCGAGAACGATACCGACCCGGCACCATCGATCGTGAAGGTCCTGGCCGGCGACGTCGTCGACGGCCAGGCTGAACTCACCACGGCACACCCGGCTGCCATCGGTACCGACTTCGCTGATGCCTCGGGCGTCTACATCCTCGGTACGCCGACCACCTCGGTTGTCGACGATGAGCTCTCCGGCGTCTGGTTTGTCGATCTGGCAAACGGTGGTTCGGTCCAGGGCCTCCAGCTCCCCGAACTCAATGAAGGTTGGATCTACGAAGGCTGGGCCGTCATCGACGGAGTTCCTGTCTCGACCGGTCGCTTCACCGACCCGGCCGCGATCGATGACTTCAACGGCTTCAGTGGCACCGACGCCACCGGCCCGAACTTCCCTGGCGAAGACTTCATCATCAACGCTCCCGACGGCGTCAACTTCCCCACCGATCTTCGGGACGGCACCGTGGTCATCAGCGTCGAACCAATCGACGATGACAGCCCGGCTCCGTTCGCCCTCAAGCCCCTCGTAAGCGAGGTCGCTGACGGTATCGACGATCACGTCGTCCAAGAATTCGGCCAAGGACCGGCGCCAATCAGTGGCACGGCTGTCCTTGGCTAATGCCTAACAGCGGCAAGGCCGCTGCAGATCTCCCGAGGGGTTGTCCCCTCCACACCCCTCGGGACGAGTTCCCTCCAAGAAAGAACGGGCCCGGCCAAATGGCCGGGCCCGTTCTTTGTGGAAGTCCGTGGAAGCGCGCTATGCGCCGGCGACCTCGGGAACGCCCGCCATCGCCTCGGCGATGGCCTCTTCGCTCAGGTCGAAGTCAACCATCTCTCCGCTGAGGTACTTCTCGTAGCTCGCGAGATCGAGGTGACCATGTCCGCAGAGTGCCGTGAGAATGACCTTCTCCTCGCCCGATTCCTTGCAGGCCAACGCTTCACGAACCGCGGCAGCAATGGCGTGGGTTGGCTCGGGCGCCGGAACGATGCCTTCGGCCCGAGCAAATTGCAGTGCCCCGGCGAAGCATTCGTTCTGGGGAATCGAGATCGCCTCGACCATCCCCAGCTCGTAGATGTGCGACACCAGCGGCGCCATGCCGTGGTAGCGAAGGCCACCGGCGTGAATCGGTTCGGGTACAAAGCTGTGTCCGAGCGTGTGCATCTTCATGAGTGGGGTCATTCCGGCGGTGTCGCCGAAGTCGTACCGATACTCACCCTTGGTGAGCGTTGGGCACGCGGCCGGCTCGACACACCGGATGGTGGGATTCATGTTGCCCTTCATCTTTTCGCGCATGAACGGGAACGACAGCCCACCGAAGTTCGAGCCGCCGCCGGTGCACCCGACCAGCACGTCGGGGGTCTCACCCACCTTGGCCAACTGCAGCAACGCTTCTTCGCCGATGATCGTCTGATGCATCAGCACGTGGTTGAGCACGCTGCCCAGGGCGTAGCGAACGTCGTCGTGCGGTGCGGCTTCGCCGACCGCCTCAGAGATCGCGATTCCGAGCGAGCCGGGATGCTCCGGATCCTCGGCCAGTAGCGACCGGCCGAAATCGGTGACGTCGGACGGGCTGGGATGCACGGTGGCTCCCCAAACCTCCATCATCGTCTTGCGGTAGGGCTTCTGACGGTACGAGGCAGCCACCTGCCAGACCTCGCACTCGATGTCGTATTGGGCGCAGGCAAACGCCAGGGCTGAACCCCACTGCCCAGCGCCCGTCTCGGTGGTGAGCTTCTTCACGCCGGCTTTCGCGTTGTAATACGCCTGAGGCACCGAAGTGTTGGGCTTGTGGGAGCCGGCCGGACTCACACCTTCGTACTTGTAGAAGATCTTGGCCGGGGTATCCAGCATCTTCTCGAGGCGGCGAGCCCGGAAGAGCGGCGATGGTCGCCAGAGCTTCAGAACGTCGAGGACTTCGCCGGGAATATCGATGTAGGACTCCTGGCTGACCTCCTGCATGATGAGTTCCATCGGGAAGAGCGGCGCAAAGTCGTCGGGGCCTGCCGGCTCGTGGGTTCCCGGATGAAGCGCTGGCGGTGGAGGCTCCGGCAGGTCGGGGACGATGTTGTACCACTGCGTCGGAATCTCCGATTCGTCGAGCAGGATCTTGTGATAGTCGTGGCTGGCCATTTTCTGACCGTAGGTCCTACGAACTATGGGTCAAAAATCGATGTTGGTGTTTGTCAATAGCTGGACGCCAGGAGAAAAATCTGAGGTTTATCGAAAGGCGATAAGCATCTACTCTCGGGGTACATGGATCACCCCCAACCGCTTGGCGGCAATGCCATGCCACGCTTCGGCGGCATTGCCACGTTCATGCGCCTGCCAGGCACCACCGCGCCTGCAGATCTCGATGTGGCCATCGTGGGTGTTCCACTCGATATCGGTACTTCGTGGCGTCCGGGCGCCCGGTTCGGTCCCCGGGCAATTCGCAGCGAGTCGGTCATGACCCGGCCCTACAACATGGCTACCAAGGCCGCCCCGTTCGACAAGCTCCGCATCGACGACACCGGCGACGTCGCCATCAATACCTTCAACCTGCTCGACTCGGTCGATCGGATCGAAGCCCACTACGACCAGCTGCTCGCCCATGACGTCATTCCGGTCTCGATCGGCGGCGACCACACCATCGTGTTGCCCATTC
>CAZGVQ010000173.1:0-7431 GCA_964529355.1 uncultured Acidimicrobiales bacterium | reverse complement strand
TGGCGGCCGCTCCTGTCGAGTCCACCGAAGCGGTTGCCGCGCCGGCGACGACCACGGATCCTGATGCGGTTGTCTCGACCAGCATCCCGGCTACCGCGCCGCCGACTGCGCCACCGCCTGTGCCGTCAACAACTCCGCCAACAACTCCGTCAACAACTCCGGCAACCGTGCCGGAGCCGGTCGCCCCACCCTCGATTACCGATGATTTCGACGAAGACTTCAACGAAGCCTTCGTGGGAGAGGCGGTCGCTGCTATCGAGCCCGAGCCCGCCGTTCCGACCATCCTCGTCACCGAATTTTCACTCGAAGATGCCGCGAAGCTTGCCACCACACTTTCCGACGCACTTTCGGCTGCATCGCTGGAACAAGCGGCGCCAGTGGTTCCAGAGGTACCGACGGTCGATACCGGGCTCCTCCTCGACGTACTGCCTCCCGTGCCGGAAGGAACCGTGCAGTTCGATTACAAGAGCAGCGCAATCCTTCCCGAGTTTCTGCCCTTTCTCGATCAGATGGTCGAGCTGCTCAACGCACATCCCGACCTCAGCCTGGAAGTCATCGGGCATACCGATACTCGTGGCGACGCGGGAAAGAACCTTCGTTTGTCGGTGACCCGTGCCGAGACCGTTGTTGCCTACATCCAGTTTCAGGGCATCGATGCCGGTCGACTCTTCGCCATCGGGCGCGGCGAGACCGAGCCGCTGGGCGACAACAACACCGAGGCCGGTCAGCTGTTGAACCGCCGGATCCAGATGGTGCTTTCCCGAAACGATTCGTGACTTCGATGACGGCGGTCAAGACGATCCTGCTCACGAATGACGACGGCATCGACTCGCCTGCACTGCTTCCGACGTATCGGGCCCTGACCCGCATCGCCGAGCGGGTTGTGGTCGTTGTACCGCACGTCGAGCGCAGCTGGATCGGCAAGGCCATCACCCGCCGCGATGACGTCGTTGTTACGACCGAGGTTCGCGACGGTGTGGAGATCATCACCACCACGGGGTTTCCCGCCGACTGCACGCAGATCGGATTGTTCAACATCACCGACCCAAAGCCCGAGCTGGTGGTTTCCGGTATCAACATCGGCGCCAACCACAGCACGGCGTTTCTCTTCGGCAGCGGCACGGTGGGCGCAGCGATCGAGGGCGCGCTCGTGGGTGTTCCTTCCTTGGCGTTCTCGGCCAGTAGTGACCCGGACAACTTCGGACCATGGAACACCTTCATGCGAAGCGCTGAGTCGGTTCCGACATGGGAAACGATCGCCGACGTCAGCGCTGGACTGGTCAACCAGGTTGTGGCTGGCGGCTTCCCCGACGATGTCGACGTGTTGTCGGTGAATCTCCCCGAAGGTGTTCGAGCCGACTCACCGGTTCGAGTCGCGCCACTCGGCTATACCGGCTACGGGCAGCTCTTCAAGGAGCAGAGCCCGGGGGTGATGCGCCATGACTGGGGCAATGATGTCGGTCCGATGAATGGCGCCGATCTGAGCGGATCCGACATCGAGCTGTGCCATGACGGGTCGGTGGTCGTCACACCGCTGCAGCTTCCACGCCTGAGCGAATCGCTGGCCTCCACCAAGGCGCTCTTCTCTCCCTAACCTGTTTGGCCCGCTGACGCGGCCCAAGCACCCGCTCAGCGAAGTTGGAGCGACCCGGGTGTGACGATCTCGATCCACGTGACACCCGGGGTGAGTTCGATCACGCTTCCATCGCCACGGGTCAGGGTGGCCGCATCGCGCAGCGTCGGGCGCGTCCAGACCCCCGAAACGGCTTTCCCGTCGCTCAGTACGGTCGCCGGGCCCGAACCAACAAAGACGAACTCGGGTACCACCGCCCCACTGCTGTCTTTCATGCCCGTAGGAATTTCCGCCACCTCAACCACAACCACGTTTGCAGCGGTCAGGGTGGTTCCGTCGACCAATGCATGGGCTGTGCCGCGCTGTGAGCGGCTCCATGAACCTGCGGTATCCGACCAGACCCAGTCGATCGAAACTGCCGGAAACGCAACCACCGCAGCGGTGACATCGCGCCCTCTCGATGCGGTGTCCGGAGCGCGGTAGGTGAATTGCGCCGGAGGGGTCGATGCCTGCGCAGCCGCCCAGAGCTGTGGCGCCGAGGTAAAGAGATTGTTCGGTGCCCGACGACTGCTACTACGCCAATAGGCGCCGAAGCGCAACGCGCCAAGGTTCTGCACCAACTCCTGGCGAAGCAACATCGTTTCGGTGAGTTCGTTGGCTCCGGAGTAGGCCAGGATTGGTCGGCCCAGGCCGCTCAGGTAGGAGATGTCGGTGGTACGCCCGGATCGGACCGGGCCAATGTCGCCCCCGGCCGAATGAAATACCGCGGCGAGTCGGGTGATGCCGCCCTCGACCTCCTCTTCGATGATGAGGTCTGCGGCGTCGAGCCCGGTGTGGGGCCGTGCCGCTTCGCTATTGTCGATCTTCACCACAAGCGCGGCGCGCGTCTGCGCATTGCCGGCCAGCCCGGTCAGTGGGTGAGTACCGGGCGCCGCCACCGGTGGTGGTGCAACAGCAGCTGCGACAGGCGTGTCGAGGCCCAGCGTTCCCAGAAAGCCCTGATACTGGAGGGTCGGATCTGACGGAGTCGGTGGAACCGTGGGTGCCGGGGCCCGCGTTTCCGGAGGCAGCTGCGAGGTGGTGGTACTTGTCGTGGTGGCCGCTTCAGCCAACTCGTCGAGAAGGGATTTGGGCAACACGAATGCCGGGCCGACGCTGGTCGTCGGTGACGTTGAAGTCGTCGGCGGCGTGTCGAGACTCGTGGTGGTTGGCAGGTCTCCCGAAGCTGCGAGGGGGACCACCTCGGGTGCCTCTTCGGGGGCAATGGCACGCGTTGTCCCTTCAATCGGCTGGTTGGCGCACGCCGACGCCAGCAACAACAGCGTCGCTACCACTCCAAGTACTCGGCGCTTCGGGCGCGCTGATCGAACTGCCACTCTCCAACATCGGCACTGTCGAAACCATCGGGAGGGTTTGGCGGACTGTCAGTTCGCCTCGAGGTCGACCTCGACCAGCGCTTCGGCGTACTCGACGACCCATTCGTAAAGTTCTGGGCGGACGGCGCCGGGCGAACCGGCAACCTTGCGCGCCCGCGTAAGGTCCTCAAGCGCCAATTGAAGCTGCAGGCGGCGGCTCTCGTAGAGGTCAAGCGCATCCCGGTCAACCACAACGCGTGCCGGATCACGGCCATCGGCCACCGCAGTCCGCCGTTCGACATAGTGCTGCTGGCGGCAGCTGTGGCTGCAGTACACCCTGGGCCGTCCCGGTCCGGGCTTGTTGAGAAAGATCGAGCCACACCACCGGCACCGGTCGCCGGCGGGGGCAGCCTCGGCGGGAGGCACTGGCGGCGGATCCGACGACTCAGTCGATCTCGGCATATCGGCCCCCGTCTCTTCCGCGCGTTCTCAACGGCGAATGTACCGCACGTGGAGTCCGGGGTGCGCGACTGGCTGCGAGCCGGGACCGTAGGCGAAGCTATGGGAGTGAAAGCACTTTTGTTTGAACGTCGAGAAGCCCGTTACCTCGCTGCCAACATCTCCTCGCGGTTCAGCCCCGGGGCTGGCGCCTCGACCGGCCCACTGCGGCTTGCGGATGTCGATGTCCCCGAACTTCCCGCCGAAGGCTGGCAGGTTCTCCGCCCGCGCCTCACCGGCATCTGCGGTAGCGACCTCGCAACCGTTGCCGGAAAGTCGTCGCGCTACTTCGAGCCACTGGTGTCTTTCCCGTTCACCCCTGGGCACGAGGTGGTCGCCGATCTCGAGGACGGTTCGCGTGTTGCGCTCGAGCCGGTCCTTGGCCCCGAAGCACGCGGTGAGGCACCGCCGTTCGCGGGCGCAGCCGCAGGTGACGCCCACGACTATGGCTACCTGGCATGCGACCATCACCTCGACGAAGGCATCCAGGTTGGGTACTGCGCAAGCACCGGCGGCGGCTGGGGCACCCATCTCGTCGCTCACCAGAGCCAACTCCATCCGGTCGATAACTCGATGTCGGACGAGGCTGCCGTCATGGTCGAACCCACGGCCACCGGTGTGCACGCGGCGCTCCGTGGTCGGATCGCTACCGGCGACACGGTTGCCATCCTGGGCGCCGGCACCATGGGCTTGTGCGCCCTCGCTGCAGTCGACGCCTTTACCGAGGCCGGCACCGCCATCATCGGAGCGAAGTATCCGGTGCAGAAAGACCTTGCAGCCGAACTCGGAGCCACATCGGTGGTCGCCCCGAACGAGATGAAGCGGGCCGTTCGTCGTGCCGTTGGCTGCCGCATGGTCGGTGACGACCTGGCCGGTGGAGCCGATGTCACCATCGATGCGGTCGGCAGTGCCGAGTCTCTGGCCGAAGCCATCTCGCTCACCAGGCCCCGGGGCAGGGTCGTGCTGCTCGGGATGCCAGGTGTCGCCAAGGTGGACCTCACCGGACTGTGGCACCGCGAGATCGAGTTGGCGGGCTCCTACACCTACGGAACCGAACAACTCGACGATGGCAGCACCCGGTCGAGCTTCGACATGGCTTTCGACCTGGTGAGGTCGGCTCGCCTCGAACGGCTGGTGTCAGCGAAGTACCCGTTGGCCCGCTATCGCGAGGCCATCACACACGCAGCCGAGGCCGGACACCGAGGCGCGGTGAAGGTCGTCTTTGACCTGCGCGACGAAAAGGGCCGCTAGCCCATGAGCTTTCGGGGACGGCTGCTCGTGGCCCAGCCCGACATGCTCGACCCCAACTTCCATCAGACGGTCATCTTTCTGATCGAGCACAACGCCGATGGTGCGCTCGGGGTGGTGCTCAATCGCCCCCTCGATCTGCTCGCTGAGGAACACGCCGCTGACTGGAGCGACCGCCTCGCCGAGCCCGGCGTGATCTTTTCGGGTGGCCCGGTAGGTCAGGGCGGGGCCTTGGCTCTCGGAGAGTGCCCCGACGCCGAGGCTCCTGGTTTTGTGTCCGTCCAGGGTCAGCTCGGGCTCGTCGAGCTCGATGTGGCGAGTCCTGGGGTCACGCGAATGCGATTGTTCTCCGGATACGCAGGCTGGGGCGGTGGACAGATCGAGGGTGAACTGGCGTCCGACTCGTGGTTTGTCGTCGATGCCGAGATCGACGACGCGTTCACTCGAGACCCGTCGGGTCTCTGGTCGGCGGTGCTCAAGCGGCAGGGCGGCGATCTGGCCCGGTTGGCCTTTTACCCGCCGGATCCGGGCCTCAACTAGTTCGTCCGGAACGTCCAGAACCGTTCGATGTCGGCGACGATCATGTCGGCCACCCAGCTCGCGCCCTTCGGGGTGAAGTGCACACCATCGCCTGAGCGAACCCTTGTGTCGACGCCCGATGCATCGGGCAGGTAGGCAACGAACCGGCCGTCGGGGGCAAAGCGTTCATCGGCATCCACCACCGCAACCCACGGCCGAGTGGCCGCCGCGCCTCGGACTTCGGCGTTCATGTCGGCGATGGCCGCCGAGGTGTCGCCGTCGCGCACCGGTGGCGGTGCAACCCAGAAGACGATTCGACCCGGCGATTCAAGAAGGTCGAGGGTGACTTCGATCCGGCGCCGATACTCCCCCACCCACAGATCGGTCCCTCGCACCAACCGCTCGCCTGCCAGTTCCATGTCCTGAAAATCGTTGCCGCCGAAAAAGAGCACGACGGCTTCGACCGACTCGTCGATCTGGAGGAGTTCGGCCGGCCAGTTGAAGTAGTCGGGTCGCGCCAACCCGGTCGCAATCCGCGAATCGGCGGTGACCTGGTAGTCGAGGACGCCATTGACCGAGCGGTTGGTCAGGGCCTGCCCGGGAAACTCGGCCTGGGAGTCGCCCGCTACATGCACGACCAGCGGCGCTACCTCGGAGACGGCCCGGATCGGTTCCGGGTCTTCCTCGGGGGTTTCCTCCTCGACCGCTACCGGCTCAGGAGCCGGGCTGGCCGGGACCACAGGCGATGCCGCCGTGGGCACCACATCGGTCGCTGGTTGATCTGCGGCGCTCACCTGGAGCGGATCGGTGAGAGGCCCGTTCGAATCGCTGCGAATGTCGGCGATGGCGTCGGCGGGCCGATTCAACGACAGGAAGTTGGCGATCCGGTCGAGCGGCTCGGCCACGGCAACCAACGCATCGCGCTGGTTGCCGAATGACCGACGCTCGGCCGACTCAAGAAGGGTTCCCGAGGTGAGTAGTGCAGCGGTGACCATACAGAGCCCCACCGCCGTCAGGACCTGACGGGTGGTGATGCTTTCGATCTCGAGATCTTTGTCTCGTTGGCGTTTGAACTCTGCGTCGCTCCAGCGGGTCACCACCGGACCCTCGCGCCGGGTGGTGGCGCGCTCGAGCGAGTCGGAGTACTTCACCCCGCCATGCTGGTCGCTACGAGGCGGTTTCGCAATGCTTGGCGGTGTCTTTGCCCTCGCGCTTGATCTTGGTGGTGGAGAAGAAGTGGCAGTTGTCTCGACCGTTGCCGCCGTCGAGGGCGTCGCCGCCCGCTCCGCCTACCAGCTGGTCGGTGCCTGCCCGTCCCCGCAGCGTGTCGCGTGCGCCGCCACCGAAGAGGATGTCAGCGTTCTTTCCGCCGTCGACGATGTCTCGACCGCGGCCACCATTGAGGAAGTCGTTTCCGGCCTGGCCGAAGAGCTTGTCCTTGCCGCTGCCGCCACAGATGTGGTCGTTTCCGCCGCCACCGTTGACCCGGTCGTGACCGCCAAGGGCAACGATGACGTCGTTGCCGTTGGTGCCGTTGATGACGTCCTTACCAGCGGTACCGATGATGGTCGCGTTGCGGCCATTGCACTGCAGCGATTCGAGCTGAACCTCGCCGAATCCAAACACGTTGTCTTTGTCCTTGACTCCGCGGTCGGCGGCGGTGCTCTTGAGATAGGCCTCAAGCTGTTTGGGGTTCTGGGCGATCTCGGCGCCGAGTACCAATGCAGCGGCTCCGGCAACTGCGGGAGTCGATGAGCTGGTGCCGTTGAAGCACTGGTTGCCGTAGGCGGTGGTGCGAAGACACGCCGGACCCGAGAGTTCAGGGATGGTACGACCCCTGTTGTTGGGGCCCTGCGATGAGTACTGAGCGATTGCCTTACCGTTCGGCGGATCGATGGCGCCGACCGAGACGTGTCCATCGATGAACAGGTCCGAACCGGGGCCCGAAGCGCTGTAGGCGTTCTGCCAGTACTCGAAGATCGCGCCGTTGCCCATGACTTCAAGGATGTCGCCGTTGGTGCCGTTGTTGGCAGCCGCAACTCGAACCTTCATGTACATGACGTCGTTACAGCCGGTACCCGAGATGGTTTCGAGCGGATTCTGGCCGCTGCCCTGAATGCCGAGGCTGACGAAACGGGGTACGCCCGAGCCCTCCGGGTTGTCGTAGATGTACCAGTCGTAGTCGGTGGCGTTGCTGTCTCCCCAGTCGCTCCAACGAAGACCGTTGAGGAAGCAGGC
>CAZGVQ010000172.1:0-7446 GCA_964529355.1 uncultured Acidimicrobiales bacterium | reverse complement strand
ACGATTACCTTCTTGGCGGCGACGGTGCCGATTCGATCTGGGCAGGCGACGGCAACGACGTGGTCGTCGGTGGCGACGGTTCCGATGAGATCGGTGGCGGCGACGGTGCCGACGCGCTCACGGGCGGCGATGGCGACGACACGATGTGGGGCAACGCTGGTTCGGACACCCTGGCCGGCGAAGCCGGCGACGACCTGATGGGTGGCGGCAATGGCGATGACACGCTCGAGGGCGGGGGTGGCAGCGACACCTTGTGGGGTGGCGATGGTGAGGACACCTGCGATGGCGGCGAGGGCAACGATCCGGCGGCGTACCTTTGTGAATCGGTGATCGCCATCCCGTAGGCTCGGGGCATGGGATACAACTGTTTCGACGTGGCCGAATCCGATCACATCGCCCACGTGGTGATGAACCGGCCTGATGCGTTCAACTCGATGACCGCAGACTTCTGGCGAGAGTTGCCCGCGATCGTCAACGAGATCTCCGACCGCGGCGCCGCCCGGGCCATCGTGTTGTCGTCGACCGGCAAGCACTTCTGCGCCGGCATGGACCTTGGGGTCTTCTCGAGCGTGAACGACGCCGACGATCTCGAAGTTGGGCGAGCTCGCGCCCAACTACGCCAGCTCGTGCTTCACCTTCAGGACAGTTTCACCGCGCTCGAGAAGGCGCGCATGCCGGTGTTGGCCGCGATTCAGGGCGGGTGCATCGGTGGCGGAATCGACATGGTTACCGCCGCCGACATGCGCTACGCCACCCGCGACGCCTACTTCACCATCCAAGAGATCAACATCGGTATGACCGCCGATGTCGGCACCCTGCAGCGCCTACCCAAACTGATCCCCGAAGGTATCGCTCGCGAGTACGCCTATACCGGCGAGAAGCTCACCGCAGCGCGGGCCTATGAGCTTGGGCTCGTCAACCGACTGTTCGACGATCACGAATCGATGGTCGAGGGCGTGCTGGCCATCGCCGCCACCATCGCCAACAAGTCGCCGCTTGCCGTCATGGGCTCCAAACAGATGCTCAACTACGGACGCGATCATTCGGTACAGGACGGACTCGACTACATCGCCACATGGCAGACCGGGATGTTCCAACCGCCCGACATGCTCGAGGCCTTCGCCGCGCTGAGCGAAAAGCGCGATCCGGAGTTCGACGATCTACCCGAAGTCAAACGTCAGCTCTGACCTCGATGACCTCACCAACCGCTCTTCCAGCGGGTTTCCGCGCCCATGCAGGATCCATCGGGATCAAAGACGCCACAGCCGATTTCACCGTGGTCGCCAGCGAGCGTCCGGCTGTCGCCGTCGGCATGTACACCAAGAGTCGCTTTGCCGGATGCAGCGTGCGGCTCAGTCGCGAAGCCACCAATGATCAGCAGCTTTCGGCGATCGCCGTGGTCTCGAAGAACGCCAATGTCGCCACTGGACCCGAAGGCGAAGCCAACGCACGCGAAATCGTCGAAGCGGTGGCTCACCATCTCGAGGTCGATGCCAATGACGTCGCAATCGCTTCAACCGGGGTGATCGGACGGCAATATCCGATGGACCTGGTGCGCAACCATCTGGAGACGCTCGGCGCCGAGTCTGCGTGGGAGATACGCGATGCCGATTCGGTCGCCACCGCGATCATGACCACCGATACCCATCCCAAGGTGGCCTCGGCCGAGGTTGCTTCGGAGGGTGGTGCGGCGGCCCGCATCGTCGGAGTCGCAAAAGGGGTCGGCATGATCGAACCCGACATGGCCACGATGCTCACGTTCATCTTCACCGATGCCGAGATCGCTCCCACCGAGTTGGATCCCATCGTGCGGCGGGTCATCGACCGGACGTTCAACGCGGTGTCGATCGATACCGATACCTCCACCAGCGATACGGCGATCGTGATGGCGAGCGGCGAAGCCGGGGCGGTCGATCTCAGGGCATTCGAAGCGGCGATGCACGCCGTCGCGTTGGAGCTCACCAAGATGATCGCGTCGGACGGTGAAGGAGCCGAGACCCTCATCGAGGTCCGGGTCGATACCGCACGCGACACCGACCAGGCGCGGCGCGTCGCGAAGGTCATCGTCAACTCGCCACTCGTCAAGACCGCAGTGCACGGCGCCGACCCGAACTGGGGTCGGGTGGCTATGGCAATCGGAAAGTGCAGCGATGATCTCGACATCGATCAGGACATCGTCGCAATCCGATTCGGCACCACCGAGGTGTATCCCACCCTCCTCGAGGAGCAGGCGCTCGAAGAACTCAGCGGCTACCTCGCCGGCGATGAGGTGTTGATCCACGTGAGCCTCGGCATCGGCGACGGAGAGTTCACCGCCTACGGATGCGATCTCACCGACGGATACGTGCGCATCAACGCCGACTACACCACCTGAGGCGCTAGCGGTATTCGAAGTTGATGTCGCCCAGGCTCACCAACGAGGCGCTGATCCAACCGCCGAGCGCGCCGAAGTCCTTGTCGAGGACCGTGCCCTCGGTCAGGGATTTGTCGCCGAGTTCGTACACCCCTTCGTAGGAGATCTCGATGGCGTGATGCTGCGCCGAAAGGTCATCGTCGAAGACCGTCTCGACCGTTGGGCCGGTGCGAAGCAAGGTGAATTCGCCCACCATTGGTGACTCGGACGTGAGCGAGAGCAAGACCGCCTGCGGGTCGGGCGCCACCAGCAGTTCCTGCATCCGAAACACCACGGTCAGCACGATTGCCGGCGGTTCAGCCGGGTCCTCGCCCAAGGTCCAGCTTCGATAGCCGGTCTGTGACCAGGTGGGCCAGCCGAGCCGGAGGTCGGCTTGTACCCGGGCCGGGTTGTGCTCGCCCGGCAGTCCGTAGCTGGTTTCCCAGGCGACATCGCCCAACAGGATGTCGACGGTCAGGTGCTCCTCGACCGCTTGGCGCTCAAGGAGGACGTGTTCGAGCGATTCTCGAAGCGCCGCGATGGCATCGGTGAAGATGTGATCCAACACAGTCCCGAGGGTACTAGGTGGTCTCGCGTCGGCTTGATCGGGCCGACCGTCGCCTCAGCATGATGGTTTTGGACGTGGTGAAGACGAACCGCTTGACTGGCGTGATGACAACCCAAGAGAACTCGAATGAGCCGAGAGAAATCGTGGCCCGCTACTGGGATGCCCACTTCCAGCGCGACTGGGAAACCATGGCCACCTTCTTTGGTGACACTTCCCACTACACCGACGTCGGCATCGATGCCACCGGCGCCACGGGTCCCGCCGAGATCATCGCCCGGCTCCGTCTGGGCATCGAGCCGCTCAGCGCATACTCACACTTTCCGCAGAACACCATCGCCGAAGGCAACCTGGTGGTCACCGAACATGTCGAGCGATGGGAGTTTCACACCGGGGAGGTCATCGACCATCCGTTCACCTCGGTGATGGAGGTCGCGGGTGACAGCATCGTGCGCTGGCACGACTACTCACACCTGGGAAACATCCTAGACAACGCGCCGGCCTGGTGGATCGAGCACATCGCACAGGGCTTCCGTTAGAAGCTCTGCATCGAAGCTAGTTGGGTTGCGCCAGGCTCACGGTTGCCAACTGCACGGCCCCACCGTCGACGACGGCGATCATCACCGAGTACTGGTCGCGGCTGAGGCGTGCGGTTCGGTTCGCGAACCCGGAGTCCTCGGAGCTGGTGTCCTCGGTGAGTTCGAAACCTTCAGCGACGAGCTGGTCTCGGTAGTTCTCGAGTAGTGCTGTGGGGTCGCCCAACGGAGCGATCGACAGGGTGAGTACCCGGGCGAATTCATCATCGGCCACTGCGGTATCGAGCACCTGGCCATCGGGGAGCGGGACGTCATCGGGCCAGTCGGAGAGCTCGGCAGATCCGCTATCGAGGCCGGGAACATCCAGATCGGGAATATCGAGATCTTGGCTGGTGCCCTCGGCGTCTTCGATGGTGATGGACCCGTTCTCGCGATCGAGCGACACCGAGCTTTCCTCGCCGTCGCGGATGATTCGGATCTCGCGGGTCTCGGGATCGAGTTCGATGCGGAAGTCGCTTCCGCCCTGCGATCCTTCGAGCGTGATGGATCCCTCGTCGTCAAGGTCGAGATCGACGTCCTCGCCGAGTTCGTTTTCTATACGATTCTCAATTGCCCGCTCGGCAAGTGGTTCGGCCGCGTCCTCAGGGGTGAAGCTGCAGCCTGAAGCCAACAGACCCAAGAGTATCGACGCGCCCAGGGCACGACGTCTCATGTGATCCTCGATTCATCAGGTAGGGGGAACCCTCCACTTTAGGCGCGTTCGCCCGCGCCGAGTAGTTCGCGCACCTGGTCAGATGCCACCACTTCGTTGCGGTTGAGGTACGCATCCTGATTGTTGTCGAGGTGATCGGGGACGTACCGATAGTTCACCATCATGCCGAGGCCGCGTTGTTGGCCGACGGCTGTGGGGTTGGCCAGAAACAACAGCCGCTCGACGCGAGCACCGTTCGATAGGTGGAATCTGGCCACCGGGTCGAGTACCCGGGGCCCGCCTGAATTTGAGGTGTCGGAGCGTTCGCTTAGGAGGTAGCGGGCTGCGAGGCCGGTGAGCGCGGGCTTTGCCGCGGTGACCGCATCGTCGAGCGTCCACCATTCATCGGTGGTGGCGATGAGCGCGATGACTTCCTGCTCGTCGGTGCGAAGGCCGCCGGCATCGATCTGCTCATCGACCCAGCGATGAAATCCGGGCATGGGCGACAACGTGCTGAAGACCGAGATGCCCGGAAGGTTATGGCTTACCTCGGCGACCACCCGCTTGATGAGGAAGTCGCCCAGCGGTACCCCCGCCAGTCCATCCTGACAATTGCTGATCGAGTAGAAGATCGCCGTGTCGGCTTCGTCGGGGTCGATAACCGGCTCGTCGGCGTCGATCAGCGGTTCGATGGCGTCGGAAATTCCAACGGTCAGAGCAACCTCGACAAAAATCAACGGCTCGGCCGGCATTCCAGGGTGAAAGAACGCATAGAGCCTTCGGTCGGGGGCGAGTCTCCGTTTGAGATGGTCCCAGGACGTGATGTCGTGCACCGCTTCGTACTCGATGAGCTTCTCGAGCACCTCGGCCGACGTCGACCACGTGATGCGTTCGAGTTGCAGTAGTCCGATATCGAACCATGACGACAACAGGTCGCGCAGTTCGCCATCGAGGATTCGTCGACCCGTGTTGGCTGCGGATCCGGGGGAGTCGGCGTCGTTGCGAAGCCTGCGAACGTCGGCCCGGAGGTCGACGAGAAATTTCACGCCGTTGTCCAACCCGCTGAAGTAGCGAAACAGTCGAACGCGTGCGGGCTCCAACGATTGGCGAAGTTGCGCATCGATCTCGGCGAGCACGAGGTCGTCGGTGGAGCTGATGGACCGGCGCTTGAGAGCGGCGCTGACCGCGTCTTCGTCGATCCCGTAACTGCTGGCCAGGAGGTCGAAGAACCGAATCTTGCCGACGTCGGACAACAGCAGGTACGCCGCGCCGATCTCGGCAACCCGCGCGCGGGCGGCTTCGGGGGCCGAGCTTGGGCTGATGGCCTGATCGACCTTGGTCCGGAGCAGGGCGAGGTCGTCGTCGCTGAGATCGGGGCCGACCTCGGCCAGCTCATTGTCGGCCGGACCTGACCTGGTGCCCCGCAGACGGCTGACCACTCGGGCGAATCGGCCGATAGCCGATGCCGCAGAGCTGGCAGCGGACGGAGACTCATCGGCCCCCGCCGGATCAGGGGAACTCGTTGCGGGATCTGGCATACGCCACACTAGTCTTCGGCTTCCTATGACGAGTGCTACCCCTGCTCCCCACAGTGCCCCAGATGCTGGTGCGGTCGGCGCCATTTCGGCGCAACAGCTCCGCAAATCCTTTGGCGATGTCGATGCGGTGCGGGGCGTCGACCTCCAGGTCGCCGAGGGCGAGATCTACGGGTTTCTCGGGCCGAACGGGGCCGGAAAGTCCACCGTGGTCAAAATGCTCACCACGCTCATCACCCCAAGTGCTGGTTCGGCTCGGGTGCTTGGCCACGACCTGGTCGACGAGGCCGCCGACATTCGCCTCCGCATCGGCGTCGCGCTCCAGGACGCATCGCTCGACAAGAAGATGTCGGGACGCGAACTGCTTCGTCTGCAGGGCAGTCTGTATGGCCTGACCCGTCCCGAGATCGATCGTCGCATCGACGATCTCGCCCACCTGATCGAGTTCGAGGCCATCGACCGCAATGTCGAGACCTACTCGGGAGGAATGGAACGTCGTCTCGATCTGGCGGCGTCGCTCATGCACAGCCCGGAGCTCCTGTTTCTCGACGAACCAACCACTGGCCTCGACCCCACGAGCCGGGCTGCTGTGTGGCAGGAGGTACGCCGGCTCAACACCGAGCTCGGCACCACGATTTTCCTGACCACCCAGTACCTCGAAGAGGCCGACGAACTCGCCGACCGGGTAGGCATCATCAACGACGGCACCCTGGTGGCCGAGGGGACCCCCACCGAGCTCAAGAAGACCGTCGGTACCGACGTGATCGCCGTGCGGGTGAGCGGTGGGGGCGCAGCGGATATCGAAGCCGCCGCCGCAACACTGAATACTCTGGAATCCGTCGACCACATCGACATCGCGGGCGACGAACTGCTGCTGTCGGTCAGTGACGGTGCCGCTGCCGTGAGCCCGGTTGCGGTGGCCCTCGACGCCACCAACGTTGACGTTTCGGAGCTGACGTTGCGCACCCCGAGTCTCGACGATGTGTTTCTCGAACTCACCGGCGGACGAATCGAGGTGGGCGCATGACCGCCGCGCCAACCGCTCGGGCCAGACCATCGGGTTTTGTGCGCGACATGCTCACCATCGCGGGGCGTGGCCTGCGGGCCATCCCGCGCGAGCCCGAGACCTTCATCCCGGCCATCTTCATTCCGGCCTTCTTCTTCATCGTGAACGTCGGAGCACTCCAGGACCTCACCGAGTCACTGCCCGCCAGCGCCGACTTCAGCTATCGCTCCTTCCAGATGCCCACCGCCATCATCTTCGCCGTGACCGGCATCTCGCGTGCCCCGAGCCTGGTCACCGACATCCAGAACGGCTACTTCGATCGGCTGCTCCTCACCCCCGTGAAGCGCCTGCCGTTGCTTCTGGGCCTTCAGGTAGCCGACTTTGCGCTCGTGTGCGCGCTGACGATTCCGGTGCTGATCCTGGGGTTCATCCTGGGAGTCACGTTTGCCACGGGAATCCTGGGCGTTCTGGCCTTCGTGCTGTTCGCAGGACTCTGGGGCCTGGCCTTCACCGGCTTCCCCTACGCGATCGCGCTCAAAACCGGGAACCCGGCAGCGGTGGCCACCAGCTTCATCCTGTTCTTCCCGTTCGCGTTCCTCACCAGCTCAACCGTGCCCTTCGAGTTTCTGACCGGCTGGCTCAAGACCATCGCCCGGTTCAACCCGCTCACCTACATCCTCGCGGCAATGCGTTCGATGCTGAGCAACGGATGGGAGTGGGG
>CAZGVQ010000171.1:0-7473 GCA_964529355.1 uncultured Acidimicrobiales bacterium | reverse complement strand
GGGGTGACCCTTGAGGATCTCCCACTCGTCCTTGTCGGGTCGGCCAGGCTTATTGAGGATCTCGGTCGGAACCGACAGCTTGCCCATGTCGTGGAGCAGTGCACCCCAACGAAGCTTGCCGGCATCTTCCTCGCCGAGGCCGAGCTCTTCGGCCAACAGGTCGGTGTAACCGCGTACGCGCTCGGCGTGGCCGCGTGTCATCTTGTCGTGCGCTGACAGCAGACCGATGAGGTCGAGCATCTGGGCAGCGATGGAGTCGTCGCCTTCCAGGGCACCCCCACCCTCTTGGATTGCCTTGAGGCGCTTTTTGGTTTTGGTGGTCGTGCCGTTTCGAAGTGCGGACGAGAACCTGCTGGGTGCCTGATCGGGGAAGATCAGGCTCAATCGCATGAGCATCGCCAGTGGCGTGAGTCTGCGGGTCAGGCGTTCGAGAACGCGCGTAAGGCCGGTTGCGATGACGGCCAGAGCAACCCACCACAGCCAGCGATTTACGCCAAGACGTTCGGGCGGATAGTTGATCGATGCCCAGAATCCGAAGAGCAGCGAACCGAGGAGGGGTAGGATCCACAAACCAATTCGGATGGCGCGCGCGAGTGCAGGACGCCCGTCCCACGTTTCGGATTCGGACGATCTCTGCGCTTTCGCGTAATCCATCTGGGTCGGCCCAGACGTTTGTGGCATACGTCCGATATCGACCAACAAATGACACGTCCTTAGCGAATTTTGGTGTCATCGCGGGCGATCGCTAAGGCAGAGGTGATGACCTACGATGCGCTGATGACCGACGCCACAATCACCGATGCTTCAAGTCTCTGGGATCTACTGGAGCAGCGGGTCCAACTCTCGCCCGACCGGCCGATGCTCATCGACCCGTCAGAGGATCGCACCGTTACCTTCGCCGAGTTCAAAAACCGGGCCGAACGGGTGGCTGCTGGGTTCGCCGAAATGGGGATTGGCGAAGGCAGCGCAGTCACGTGGGTGTTGCCTACCCGCATCGAAACCGTGGTCGCTTCGTTTGCCTTGAGCCGTCTCGGCGCCGTACAGAATCCGATCATCCACATCTACCGCGACCGCGAGGTGGGCTTTTGTATTCGCCAGACCGAAGCGCAGATGGTGCTGGTTCCTGGCACCTGGGCGGGCTTCGACTACACGGCAATGGTCGAGCGGGTTACCAGCGAGGCCGGGATGTCGCCCAGCATCCTTGAGGCCTATAACACCTTGCCGGAGGGCGACCCGGAAACGCTTGCGCCGGTTCCGGTCGCCACGGCCGACGCTCCGACCCGCTGGATCTATTACACCTCGGGCACCACCAGTGACCCCAAAGGGGTCCGCCACAGCGACGCGACCCTCATCGCCGGGGGGCTTGGCTTGGCTCAGGCGCTGGACATGTCGGCCGACGATGTTGGCTCCATTGCCTTCCCGTACGCGCACATTGGCGGCCCCGACTACATGGTCACCATGTTGAGTTCCGGTTTCCCAGCACTGCTGATCGAGAAGTTCGTGCTCGACGATGTCATTGCGTCACTCAATACCTATGGTGCGACGATGGCCGGTGGAAGCACCGCCTTCTACACGATGTTTCTCAACGAGCAGCGAAAGAACCCCGATACGCCGCTCATCCCGAGCCTGCGGCTGTTGTCGGGCGGCGGCGCGCCGAAGCCCCCTGAAGTCTTCTACGAGGTGAAGGCCGAGATGGGCATCCCGGTGTCTCATGGTTACGGCATGACCGAGTGTCCCATGATCGCCCAGGGGTCACCCCACGACTCCGACGAACAGCTCGCTCATACCGAGGGCCATTCGGTCCTGGGTTGTGAGGTATCGGTGGTCGGAGACGACGGAAGCGACCTGGCCCCGGGTGAGGTGGGCGAGATCCGGGTTGCCGGCCCCATGGTCTTCCAGGGATACACCGACCCGACCCTGATGGATGCGGCCTTCGATGATCAGGGTCGTTTCCGCACCGGCGACCTGGGCGTCATGACCGCCGACGGCCACATCACGCTCACAGGCCGACTGAAGGACGTCATTATTCGCAAGGGCGAGAACATCTCGGCCAAGGAGGTCGAGGACGTTCTGTACGCGCACCCGTCGGTAGGGGCGGTGGCCGTCATTGGTCTGCCCGATGCCGAGCGCGGTGAGCGGGTATGCGCCGTCGTCGAAACCGCTCCGGGCGCCGAGCCACTGGAGCACGACGCCATGGTGGCAGCGTGTGTTGACGCTGGACTCATGAAACAGAAAATCCCCGAGCAGCTGGTCCTCAAAGAGGTGTTGCCCCGCAACGCAACGCTGAAGATCCTCAAGCACGAACTCCGTGCCGAGCTCACCGACTAGCTCGACAGCTCGTCGGGTATTCGGTGCATCAGGGCCGAGCGTTGGGCCCGGCACACGATCTCGTCGCGCTGGTTGATGGCCCGGTGCTCGAACGTGGTGATGCCGGCAGTCGGCCGAGATGATGACTCGCGGCTCGCGATTACCTCGGTTTGGGCGCGAATGGTGTCGCCGATGAACACCGGCTTCGGGAACACGGTTTCGGAGAAGCCCAGGTTGGCGACGGTCGTGCCATGGGTGAGCTCCTGCACCGTCATGCCTACGAGGAGCGCGAGGGTGAACATGCTGTTCACCAGGATCTGACCGAACTCGGTATCGGCTGCGAACTCGGCATCGAGGTGGAGCGGCTGGGGGTTGTGGGTCATCGTGGTGAACAACAGGTTGTCGGTCTCGGTGACGGTCCGGCGGAGGGCGTGCTCGACGACGAGCCCGACCTCAAGCTGTTCGAACCACATTCCGGTGCGGACGGTGCTCATGTGGACTGCTCTTTCCCGTGGTCGGTTTCCTTGGTTTGCCCAACGATAGATCGTGCTCGTCGAACCAGCGCCTCGTCGATCATCTGACCTTCGAAGGCGATGGAGGCATTGCCGGCGGCCAACGCGTTGTCATATGCGGTGACCAACCGTTTGGCGTGCTCGATCTCGTCGTCAGTGGGGACAAACGCAGCGTTGGCCAGCGCGACCTGTGCCGGGTGGATGCAGAGCTTTCCGTCAAAGCCGAGCGTCTTGGCGAATTCGGCTTCCTCGGTGAACCGCTCATCGTCGCCAAAGTCGGCCACGATCTGGTCGATCGCCGCAGTACCCGTGACCCGGGCGGCAAGAACGACCGAGCTCCGTGCGTGAAGTACCTCATCGTTGGACCGGGTGCGAACGCCCCCCATGTCGGCGATGAAATCTTCGGCGCCGAAGTACACCGACGCGACTTGTGGGTGGTCGAGGATCTCGGCGGCGCGGTGTACCCCGGCTCCGGTCTCGATCCCGGCCATGATGGCCAGCCCGTCGTGGCCGCTGCTGGTGAGCTGCTCGGTCACGACACGCACATGCTCGGCGGACTCGAGCTTCGGAACTGCAATTCCGCGGGCGCCCTGGGGAATACCGGCGAAGTCGTCGACAAAATGGGGCGACACGACGGCGTTTATCCGCACGAAGACCGCCGGTCCATCGGCGGCGCAGAGTTCGGCGCCCACCTCGTTGGTCACCCGACGAGCTTCGTCCTTGTGGGTGTCGGGAACCGCGTCCTCGAGGTCGAGCACGGCAACGTGGGGGGCCGATCGGGGCAGCTTTCGAAGGATGTCGGGCTTGTTGCCGGGGGCAAAAAGCACGCTGTGGAAGCGATGTTGCATGGTCAATTCATAGCGTCATCGTGGCGGGAGAGCCTTGATGGAGCGGGGGAGTTGCCGATTGCTAGGTATGGCTGCTTTTGAGACGACAACCGAGTTCGACGCCTCCGCGAACTATGTGTTCGGTGAGATCGCCGACTACACCAAGGCCGAGCTTTGGAATCCGGCGTACGTGTCGGTCGACCAGGTCGACGGCAACGGTGCGCATCTCGGAGCGCGGTATGCCGTCATCTTTACCTTCTACGGCCGCCAGTTCGACCTTGAGTACGAGGTCGTCGACTTTGTCGCCGGTGAACGGTTGGTGCTCGAAGCCAGCAGCCGAAGAGTGCAGGCGCGGGACGAAATCGTGGTGAAGCAGAACGGAGCGGGCTCGCTGGTGCACCGTTCAGCCGAATTTGCCTTCACCGGGCCGCTGCGGCTCCTCGATGGCGGACTTCAGGTGGCTTTCGAGAGCATGTCGAAGCGGGCGGCGGTCAACATGGCCGAACAACTCAGCGCCGCGTAACTTCGCTGAATCCCACCATCGATCTCTACACTCATGGCTGTGCGGACTGAACCTCTTTCACCAACGCCGCGCGGCGCGGTGGCAAAACCGGTGATGACCCAAGACTGGAACAACTTGGGCTTTGTGCACTGGGCGTACCCTCCTGAGGTCGTGCAGCAACTCCTGCCCGCCGGGCTGACCGTCGACACCTATGGGGGCTCCGCATGGGTGGGTCTCATCGGCTTTTCAATGGAGGACATCGCGACGTCGGGCGGCGTTTCGGCGGGACCTCTTTCGAGCTTCCCCGAGGTCAACGTTCGAACCTATGTCGTCGATCCGCAAGGACGACGAAACGTCTGGTTCTTCTCCCTCGACATCAACCGGGCTGGCCCGGTGGCCGTTGCGCAAACGCTCTTCGGGCTCCCGTACCACTGGGGTCGTTGTTCGGTGGAGGCGGTCGGTGACGGGTGGGAGTACCGGGTAAAGCGTCGTTCACGTCAGAACGCTTCGACTCGTTTTCTGGTGGAGCCGGGACCGATGATTCCTGAGGCCGATCAGACGTCGCTTGAGATCTTCCTTACTGGCCGGTGGGGAATGTCCACCGTCCGGCGCAACCAGTTGTTTCACGGTTCGGTAGACCATGAGCGCTGGCCGCTACAGCGCGCAACACTGGTCGAGCTTGAGGACTCGCTGGTTGCCGCCGCTGGCCTGCCGGCGCCCGAAGACGAGCCGGTGGTGCATTTCAGTACCGGAGTGTCGGTGAAGATCGGCCGCCTTCAGCGGGTGCGGTCTTAGTTCGACGCCGTAGCAGGTTCCTCGGCCAGATCGATTTCGGCCCAATCTTCAGGCTCGAGGTCGGTTCGCACGATCATGACCGGGCAGGCCGCATGTTGCGCGATCTGATGGCTGACCGAGCCGAGTCGAAGGCCGCGGAATCCGCCTCGACCGCGGTTGCCGACCACCAACATGTCTGCGCCGTCGGAGAGTTGCACAAGGACGTCGGCGGCTCGTCCGCGTGCAACGGTCTGCGAAACGGTGATGCCTGCAGCATCGATGCGATCCTGTACCGAGGCCACCACGCTGTCCTGGAGCCGAACGACCTCGCGTTCGATATCGCAAGGGTCGAGCGGCACGAATCCGACATCGGGCGCCGCAGGGATGTAGGTGGGCGCATACGCGGTGACGACTTCGATGTGGGCGTTGCGGTATCTCGCTTCGCTGATGGCCCAACGCAGAGCCTTGCCAGCCCCGCCGGACCCTTCAACCCCAACAACAATCCGATGCGTGCGGGTTTCCCCCATACCAGACCCCTTCAAACCACAAAGTGACGATAGTCACAGGGTATCAGGGCAAGACAGCCCAAGGAAGGGCAAGCCAAAGTGAGCGACGAGAGCGACCAGAAACTACGTAAGAGCGCCTTCGACCTTTTCCAAGGCGTCTTCTTCGGGGACGTCGAGGGCGAAGCTGAGTTCGGACACCAGGACGCTGCGCGCTTTGGTGAACAGCGACTTTTCGCCGGCGGAAAGGCCCTTCTCGGCGTCGCGGAGTGCCAGGTTCCGAACCACTTCGGCTACCTGGTACACGTCGCCCGACTTGAGCTTTTCCTGATGGTTCTTGAACCGTCGGCTCCAGTTGGCAGGTTCGCGCACGTCGCGCTTCTGTAGTACCTCGAAGAGATCTTCGACGTCTTCGGTGCTGATCGGCCAGCGCATGCCGACCTCTTCGGCCTTGTCGACGGGGACGGAAAGCACCATCTCGCCATGCGCCATGCGCAGTACGAGATATTCTTTCTCCTCGCCGAAAGCCTTCTTCTTTTCTTTCTTCTCGACAATCGCGGCACCGTGGTGCGGGTAGACGACGCGGTCGCCTGCTTTGAACGTCAAAATATCTCCAGGTCAGTTCTTGAACTCGAAAGCCAGTTACCCATCGTGACACTCATGGGAGCGTTTCGACAAAGTGACGGCGCAGTTCTTTTCGGGGGTTTCAGGTAAATCTAGCGGCTTTCGAGCACGGATCGGTGTCTACTCGATGGTTATTGCGGTACCGGTGCTCGTGAGGGCTTGCGAGGTGCGATCGAGCGATTGCGCCCGGTCAGCTCCGTCGGTTGCGCTGACAACGCGAATGACATGACCGTTCGTGCGGTCGACCCAGGTGGGGACCGCACGAAGTTCGGTGACGCCGAAGCCGCCAATGTCGTTGGCGGCAACGTCGATGAGGAGGATGGCGCCGTCCTGAGTGCTGATGGGGCAGGGGTCGCAGGTTTCGGCCGACTGGTTGGAGAGAAAGTTGCCCAGTCCGTAGGCGACAAACTCACCTGAGTACTCGGTGACCTGCTGGACGACGTGGGCGTGATGGCCAACGACAAAGTCGATGTTGTCCGAGCCGATCAACTGCGGGCCCAGACCAGCCTGCTGGTCGGTGAGGTCGGTGGTGTACTCGACACCCCAATGGGTGCTGACCACCACAAAATCTGCGCCTTGGCTCTTCAGCGATGCCGCATCGGCTTCGATGGCGCCCGCGTCGATGATGTTGGTGAGCTCGGCGTTGCGCCCCGTGGGCTCAAGCCCATTGAGGCCATAGGTGTAGGACAGGTGGCCAATGGTGAGGCCCTTCACGCTGTAGATCGTCGATCGGGCGCGTTGTTCGCCGGGTCCGGCGATACCCGCCACACCGAGCCCCACCCTCGAGAGTTCGGCGAAGGTGCTTTCGGCCCCCGCTTCGCCGGCATCGAGCGAGTGGTTCGAGGCGACCGAACAGCCATCGAACCCGGCCCCACTCAGGCCATCGGCCAACTGGAACGGAACGAGGAACGCCGGAAAGTACGAGAGTGACGAGTTGTCCGAGGAGATCGGGGTTTCGAGATGGCAGAGCGCCAGGTCGGCACCCTGAAGGATCGGGGCGACCTCGGCGAACTGCGGGCCGAAGTCGAAACCATCAGCGGTTTGTGCGCTTCCGGCCACCGACTCGTGCACCAGCACATCGCCGACGAACGCCAGCGTGATGGGAGAGTCGGTGTCCTCCGTGGATTCGGCAGCGACGGCCCCATCGCTGGCGTCGGCCGCTTCAGCATCATCTCCGCCGGCCTCGGCCTCCTGGGATTCGTCGTCGCTCTCGGTTGTATCAGTCGAGGCTGCCGGCTCGCCGCCGATCGGGGCCCCGATGTCGACCGCGGTGACGCCGGGGATCTCGCCCGAGGATGGACGGATCACAATCGCCGCAACGAAGAGCGCGATGGCTACAAAGAAGATGACCCAGCCAATCACGCGGTCGTACGGGAAGGGCCTGGAGTCTGGGCTGTCGGCTCCTACCATGCCTCGAAAGCTAG
>CAZGVQ010000170.1:0-7491 GCA_964529355.1 uncultured Acidimicrobiales bacterium | reverse complement strand
TGCACGAGAGCGGCAGTGCCCGAAACAGCACCGCCCGAAACAGCACCGCCCTGCGGATCGTAGGATTCGATGTACTGGCTCGAGTGTGAGTCGTAGCGGGTGATGCTCGCGATGTCCGGAGGCATGAGGATCCGACAGTACAACGGGACCTGACCGTCGGCTGAACGGTCGTCCAGCGGTACAGTCGGGGCTACGGCTGATCGCCGAGGTTCATCAACCCGAGACACGAGGGGCTCATGTCGGGAAAAATTCTCGCCAGCATGGCGCAAAACGGCGAGAAGCCTGAACGCCTTCTCCCCGACGATGTGCGGGCTGCCGGGCAGGAAAACCACCATCTGGTGCTGGGCCCGGGCCCAGCCCTGGAAGCCGCGTGGCAGGCTGCAGGGCTCGAACTACCCGATCCCTCGGCCATGCGCGACTACCGCCTCGAACGCGTTCGCCAGCAGATGATCGACATGGGCTACGAAGGCGCGATCCTGCTCGACCCCATGAACATTCGCTACGCCACCGACTCCACCAACATGCAGGTTTGGGTGAGTCACAATCCGTCGCGGTACTGCTGGGTGGGAGCCGACGGGTCGCTGATTCTGTGGGAGTTCTTCGAGTGCGACTTTCTGTCGGCACACAACCCGCATGTGCAGGAGGTACGGCCGGCCATCAGCTCGCTGTACTTCATCGCGGGCAACCGTCACGAGGAGAAGGCGAAGGCCTGGGCCGCCGAGATGCTCGGTGTCATCGGCGAGCACTGCGGCCCCAAGCCGAAGATCGCGGTCGATTATCTCGGCTACCTCGAATACCAGGCACTCGACGCCGCCGGCATTTCGGTGGGTAGCGGGCTTGAGATGATGGAGCTCGCTCGGCGCATCAAGGGTCCCGACGAGATCAAAGCGATGCGTTGCGCGGTTCATGGATGTGAAGCAGCGATGGCTGAGATGCGCGAGGCGCTCAGGCCTGGAATGACCGAACGCGAAGTTTGGGCACTGCTGCACGCCGGCAACATCAAGCGGGGCGGAGAATGGATCGAGACCCAGATTCTGTCGTCTGGTCCACGCACCAACCCGTGGATGCAGGAGGCCAGCAGCCGGGTGATTCAGGAGGACGAAATCCTGGCCTACGACACCGATCTGGTCGGGGCGTACGGAATGATGTGCGATATCTCGCGATCGTGGCTCGTAGGCGACGGAAAACCGAACGGTTCGCAACAGAACGTGTTCGACCTGGCCCACCATCAGATCGAACACAACAGCGCGCTCCTCACCCCGGGCCGCACGTTCCATGAACTGACCCATCAGTCATGGATGCCGCCGATCGATGAGTACCGGCACTACTGCTCGAACTACCACGGCGTCGGACAATGCGATGAGTACCCCGACATCTTCTTTCCCCACATGTGGGATCAGTCGGGCTATGACGGCGTGCTCGAGCCGGGCATGGTGCTTACGACCGAAGCGTTCGTCGGCTCACGCCATGGCGGTGAGGGCATCAAACTCGAAGAGCAGTATCTGGTCACCGAGGGTGCGCCCGAGCGGCTTTCCACCTTCCCGATAGGTCTGGTCTGACATGGAGCAATCGAACTTCGACGCCATCGTCATCGGTGCCGGTGTTATCGGCTCGGGTATAGCGCTCGAGCTCACCCGGCGTGGGCTCTCGACGCTCTGTATCGACAAGCTGCCCACCGCCGGGTACGGCTCGACCTCGAGTTCGTCGGCCATCGTGCGCTTCACCTACTCCACCGAAGCCGGCGTGGCTATGGCCTACGAGGGGTGGCGCTACTGGACCGACTGGAAGAACCACGTCGGCAATATCGCCGACCAGGAGTACGCCGAGTTCGTCACCCAGCCAATGGCTATGCCGAAGACCCCCAACGGTCACCACCTCAAGGTGCTTCCTCACTGGGACAAACTGGGCATCCCCTACGAAGACCTCAGTAACGAACAAGCTGCGGCGCGGTATCCGTTTCTCGATCTCCGGATTTTCGGGCCGCCAGCGGCCCTCGAAGACACCGACAATTCCTTCTGGGACGAGCCCACCGGCGACCACGACGGCATCATCCTCTCGCCCGACTCGGGGTACATCAGCGATCCACAACTCAGTGCGCTGAATCTGGCCACCGCCGCCGTCAACGAGGGCGCGGTGTTCCGGTACAACACCACGGTCACCGCCATCGACCGCACCGACGGACCGGACGCCCGGGTCAGTGGCGTCACCGTGAACGACGGCGAACACATCTCGGCACCCGTGGTGGTGAACGTGGGTGGCCCTTACGCTCGGCGACTCAACGAGATGGCCGGCGTGCTCGATGCTATGGATCGCTCGTCGCGTGCTCTGCGTCGCGAGGTCTATATCTATCCCGCGCCCGACGGGGTCGACTACGACACCCACGGAGTGATGATCGGAGACACCGATACCGGCGTGTACTTCCGCGGCGAGCGCGGCAACAACGTGCTGGTGGGCAACGCGGAGCCCGACTGCGACGAACTCGTGTGGGTCGAGGACCCCGATGAGCTCGACGAGGTGCTGAGCGAAGACGGGTTTCAACTGCACGGGTTGCGTACGTCGCGCCGCATCAAGGACCTGCCGATCCCGCAGCGAAAGAGCGGACTGGTATCGATGTATGACGCCACGCCCGACTGGCTACCGATCTATGACCGCACCGGTCTCGACGGGTTCTATGTGGCCATCGGAACCAGCGGCAACCAGTTCAAGAACGCCGCCGTCGCGGGGCATGTGATGGCCGAGCTGATCCTGGCGGTCGAGGGTGGCCACCCCCACGACGACGACCCGCTGGTGGTGCCGGGTAAGTACACCGGCCTCGACATCGATCTGGGTACTTTCACCCGCAACCGGGTGGTTCCAGAAGATACCCATATGAACGTCTTCGGCTAGTTTGCGGGCTATGGCAGGCCTCCTACCCGACATCGACCCCGACGGACTTCTCGAGTACTCGGTGGTCTATACCGATCGAGCCCTCAACCACATGAGTGGCTCGTTCCAGAGCGTGATGAACGACATCTCACGCATGCTCAAGAGTGTGTACTCCGCCAGTGCGGTGGCCGTGGTTCCCGGCAGTGGCACCTACGGCATGGAGGCGGTGGCCCGGCAGTTCGCCACCGGCAAGAACACCCTGGTCATCCGCAACGGCTGGTTCTCTTACCGCTGGACGCAAATCTTCGAGGCCGGCGATATTCCGGCATCGTCCACCGTGCTCATGGCCCGCCAGCTCGAAGACGCGACCCAGTCGCCGTTTCAGCCGGCACCGATCGACGAGGTGGTAGCCACCATCGCCGCCGAAAAGCCCGATGTGGTTTTTGCGCCCCATGTCGAAACCTCGGCCGGCATGATGCTGCCCACCGACTACCTCAGGGCGGTCGCCGATGCGGTGCACGACGTCGGCGGACTGTTCGTGCTCGACTGCATTGCATCGGGAACCATCTGGGTCGACATGGCTGCCACGGGGGGCGACGTACTCGTCAGCGCCCCGCAAAAGGGTTGGAGCGCCACGCCATCGAGCGGCTTGGTGATGATGAGCGACCGTGCGGTCGAGGTGCTCGAAACCACCACCAGCACCAGCTTTGCCTGCGACCTCAAGAAGTGGCGCGACATCATGGCCGCCTACGAAGGCGGCGGGCACGCGTACCACGCCACCATGCCCACCGACGCGCTGCGGATGTTCCGCGACGTCATGCTCGAGACCGAGGCCTACGGCTTCGACAAGGTCATGGCCGAGCAGGAGGAGCTGGGCCAGCGAGCCCGCAAGGCCCTGGCCTCGGCGGGCTTCCCAAGCGTTGCCGCACCGGGTTTCGAAGCCCCGGGCGTGGTCGTGAGCTACACCGATGACCCCGAGGTGAAGTCGGGTGCGAAGTTTGCCGCCCAGGGCATGCAGATCGCGGGTGGCGTTCCGCTGGCCGTCAACGAGCGCGACGACTACCAGACCTTCCGCATCGGACTCTTCGGCCTCGACAAACTGCACAACGTCGACCGCACCGTCGCCAGCCTCGAAGCAGTGCTGGCAGCCTTGTAGATCGATCCACCGGCTAGGTTGCCACGATGCTCTGGCTCGATTGGCAGGAACAACTCGACGAGTTGGCGGCGGTGTCCGAAGCCGCGGCCGCCGCAGCCACCGACCTGGATGCGCCCGTAGAACACTGCCCCGGTTGGAGCGTCGGCAATCTGGTTTCGCACCTCGCCGACGTGCAGTGGTTCTGGGCCGAAGGAGTCACCAAGCGGATTGTCGATGGCGACCTGGTGCAGCGCCCAACCGGCACGCCCGAAGGGGTTGATCCGGTCGTCTATCTGCGCACGCAGACCGAACGGCTGCTCGCTGGTCTGGCCGACGTCGACGCAACGACCCCGCTGTGGACCTGGTTCGAACCGCAACAACACGCCGGGTTCGTGCTTCGCCGTCAGCTGCTCGAAGCCACGGTGCACGCGTGGGATATCGAGAACGCAACCCAGGAGCCTTACGACGTGAGTGTCGAGGTCGCGGTGCTGGGTCTCGAAGAGTTCGTCGAGGTCATGGCGCTGAATCTGGTCGACGATCAGAAGGCGTCGCCGGCCGCGCTGGCTCTGGAACCGACCGACTCCGACTGGACGCGCACCCTCTTCGGCGAGGCCGCGCCGATCCTTCGCCTTCAGGCCCCGGCATCGGACCTGTTGTTGCTGCTCTGGGGCCGCCATGAGGCCGGCGACCCTCGCATCGGCGAGGCGCTGGCGAACATCGACGTCAGCTGATTCTTCGGTTCTATCGGTGTTCGATGTGCAGACGGAGTCCACCGTTGGCCAGGGCTTCGCAGCGGACTTCGCGTAGGTCGTCGACCCGGGCTGCCGGCTCGAATCGCCACTCCTGATCGCCGACCGCAATCACCGTTGCTCCGGCCGCTCGGGCCGCGTCGCCGCCCGACGGTGAGTCCTCGAACACCAGGCACCGCTCCGGGTCGACGCCCAATAGCTTTGCGCCCACGAGGTACGGCTCGGGGTCGGGCTTGCCCGCTGAAACGTCGTCGCCGGTGACGGTTTGATCGGGCACCGTGATTCCGGCACCTGCCCACCGCGCCAGGGCGAGCGTGCGTGGAGCCGAGGTAACGACCGTCCACGTCGAGTCGGGGAGGCTCTTGAGCAGGGTCTCTGCTCCAGCCAACATGCGAGTGCGGGTGGCGAGCGCGATCTCCAGGTCGGCAAGTCGGTTGTATGCGGCCGAGAGTTTCGGCTCTTCGAGATAGCGGCTGAGGGTATCGATCGCTCGAACACCGACAGCGGTTTTGAGGAGCTCCTCGCCGTCCAAGTCGAACTCGTTCGCCATCTGGGTCCATGCCTCGGTGACCTCAGCATGGGAGTCGACGAGCACGCCGTCGTTATCGAACAGGATGGCGTCGACCTCGAGAGAGATCGGAGTTCCGGTCATGCGCGTTCTTTCTCGTCGGGGATCGATCCTGGCCACGACGCTTTTGGGGTGAGCAGCGGCTCGAGATCGAGTGGGTCGTCGACGATCGCTGTGGCGATGAACCACTCGGTGCCGAACTGCTTGGCAAAGTTCTCAATCTGGCTGGGGTCGTCGGGGTTCCAGTCGTCGGGAGTCTGACTGGTGTGGAACTTGAGCGCTTCGAGCTTGCGTTCGAAGAGTTCCGGGCCTTCGACAAAGTGCGTCAGCTCAGCGTGGGCGGAGGCGAAGTTCGCATCGATGTCGCCGTAGCCGCTGTCATCGAGGCTGGCCAGGTACTCGCGGCTGTAGGTCGCGTCGAGCACCCACGATGCCTTCAGCGCAGGTGCTGCGTGGTGGGCCGCGTGATGGATCTGGAGGTGGTCGGGGTGGCCGTAGGTTCCGTTGCGGTCATAGCCAACGACGATGTCGATATTCTCGTTGACCAACGCGATGGCCAGGCGGGCGGTGACCTCTTCGAGATCGGCGTTGCAGAACGCCTTGGGGTTCCTGGTGGTCTCGGTGTCGGCCATGCCCGAGTCGTCGTATTCAAGAAACAGCACGCGGTCGGCGCCAAGGGCCTCGGACGCTTGGCGAGCCTCGGCCTCACGCCGCTCTCCCAGTGTTTGGCCGCCCAGGTCCTGCGCGGTTTCTCCCGCGTCACCCCGGCTGGCGAAGGCCACGACCACCCGGTGGCCAAGTGCGTGGGCCTTGGCCATTGTTGCGCCGGTGAGAATCGACTCGTCGTCTGGATGCGCGTGAAGAAACAGGAGCGTGGAGGTCATTACCCTTGAAGCTATCGCCGTCGAAGTTCGGGCCGCCCAACTTATTCGCGGGCCATCTCGGCCTCGGCGGCGCCCTGTTGGTCCAGCTCCTGATCGTCGCCCAGATCCACCGTGACCTTGATGAGCTTGCCGGTAAATCGGTTGGGCCCCATGAAACGACCGGTGCGGTCGTAGTCGGCCACCGTGGTTCCGCGATCAAAACCCACATCGAGTCCCGACCACGAGATCATCAGCCAGAACACATTTTCGGTATGGATGGTTCCAGCGGGCTCACCATTGATGAGCAAGGTGCCCTTCCCTGCAGGCAGCGCCCCACCATCGGGGTCGCGCTCCATCCGAAACCCAAGCGTGCAAGGGCCGGTTGGAACCTCCCGGTCGGATTCGACCAACTGGTGGGTGCCTCCGATGTTGAGGTCGTGCACGAGTCGTCGGTCTCGCACGAACAACGAATAACCGGTGGTCGCGTCGCCGTGCGCGATGAGCACACCTTCGGCGCCGTCTTCGGGAATCTCCACGGTGGCTTCGATGACATAGCTCCGGCTCCGAAGATCGGGCGCCACCTCGGAGGGCACATGGCCCACGCCCTTCCAGAACGTGTAGTGGGTTCTACCGGCGCGGTGCCGCTCGGCATTCACGGCAAACCGTTCGGCGAAGGTGTCGTCGAGTGGCAGCACCTTGTTGGCCTTGGCTTCGGTCCACCAAAGCTCGATCATCTCCGCGAGCCGCTCGGGATCTGACTCGGCTTTGTTCTGGACCTCGTTGAAGTCGGTGGTGAGGTCGTACAGCTCCCACTGGTCATCGTCGAAGGAGCTGCCGGGCGGATGAAAGGCCACCGCCTTCCAACCGTCGTGCCAGATTCCCCGGTGCCCGAACATCTCGAAGTACTGCACGCTCTTTGGTGTCTCGGCTTCTGCCTCGAGCACCGTTGCAAAGCTGGTTCCCTCGAGGTCCTCGGGGTGGGGCAGACCAACCAGGTCAAGGACGGTTGGCGCGACGTCGGAAACATGGCAGAAGTTGTGCCGGGTTTCGTTGCTACTCACGCCAGGCCCGGCGATCACCAAGGGGTCGCGAACGCCGCCGCCGTGGGTGTTCTGCTTGTAGCGCTTCAGCGGAGTGTTGGCCGCCATGGCCCAACCCCACGGAAAGTTACTGTGGGTGTCGGGCCCACCGATGTCGTCGATCCGGGCGATCTTGGTGGCCATGTCTTCGGGCACCAAGTTGAAGGTTGCCATGGCGTTCACGAACCCCTCGGGTCCGCCTTCCTGGCTGGCCCCGTTGTCCGACAGCACC
>CAZGVQ010000169.1:2137-7502 GCA_964529355.1 uncultured Acidimicrobiales bacterium | reverse complement strand
TGGGTGGATTGCGTTGATCGGCATCATCCTCGCGCTTCGTTCTCGCAACGAACGTCGCCGAGCCATGGTCTCGGACTCACAGCAGATGCAGACCAGCGCCGATGTGGCCGCCGAATGGTCCGTCGCGGCGGAGGTGCAGCCATGACCGGATTCCGCTGGCCCGCACTGCTTCTGCTTCCCGCCCTTATCGTGGCGGCGCTGATCTTGGATAGTCAGCGCCCCGACCCCGAACCTGTCGAGGTCGCCTCGGCTCGCATCGCCAGCTCGATTCGTCCCGACTCGGCGTCAGCCGCCACCTGGTTCTGTGTGGCTGGCGTGCTCGACGAGACGGCGATTGGTGGTACCGACGACGGTCTCCCCGAGGCGGATGACTCTGCCGAAGCGGATGAGCCCGTGCCGGTGGTGACGAGTCACATCGTGAGCGTCGTCAATGCCAGCACTGAGGATCGCAATCTTCGCGTGGTCGAGTACACCGCCGACACGCCAGTGCGGGTTGAGCCCGAGCCATCCGAAATGGTTATTGGTCCCGGCGAAACAGTTCTGCTGACCAGCGAGAACGTTGGTTCGGTGATGGTCGAATCCGACGGTGGCGGCGTGTACGTCGAGCACGAAACCGGCTCCGAGTTGGGCAGCGACTCCTCACCATGTGCGTCCACCAGCTCTTCCCGGTGGGAGTTCCCGGGCGGCGAAACCGTTCAGGGCAGCTACCAGACAATGGTGGTCTTCAACCCGTTTCCCGAAGATGCTGTGGCGCAACTCGCCTTCAGTTCCGACACCGGACGACGGGTTCCGGCGTTGTTTGAGGCCGCGGTGATTCCGGGCCGCTCATTCCGTGTGTTCGATGTGAGCTCCGAGGTGACCCAGGCCACGCACTCCGCAGCCACCATCGATGTTCGATCCGGTCGAGTGATCGCCCAGCGGATCATCATCCGTACGCCTCGACGCCGCGGCTCGGGACTCAGCTCGACCACCGGAGCGCCTGGTGCGTCGTTGGTCTCGTATCTCCCGATTGCTCAAGCCACGCCCAGCCGCTCGACATCGGTACTGCTCTACAACCCGAGCGAGGATCGCGCCGAAGTCGATGTCGAGCTACGAATCGACGACATTGTGATTCCCGCATTTGAGGTACCGCTCCCCGCGCTGGCGCGTCAACGGCTCGATCTGAGCGAGGAGCCGCGTCTCCAGGAGCTTCTCGAGGGCGAGCGCGAGTATGCCCTTATCGTCCGTTCGGCCAACGGCGTGCCCGTGGCCTCGGAACTTGAATACACGTCGATCGCGGTAGGCGACGACGCGACGGTCGAAGGAATCGCCGCAGTGGTCGGCTCATCGGTTGCCGCAACCCGGTGGCTGGTTGGAGCGCCGCTGACCGTGGAGGGCGACGAGGTTTCATCGCTGGCGCTTCTCAACCCCTCGTTCGACACGATCGCCCAGGTGACGGTGGAGGTGCTCGAGGCCGACGGAAACCGGCGCTCGGCACAAACCATCGAGCTCGGAGCCGGTGGCAGACGCCGGGTGAGCTTCGCCGAGCTGGGAATCGTGAGTAGCTCGACGGTGATCGTCGAGTCGAACAGCCCGATCGTCGCCGGCCGAGAGCTGGTGAGCCTGTCGTCTATCTCGATGGCTCTCGGAATGCCCGACGCGTCGACCCTGGCCGTTGAATCCAACGGCATCGGGTTCGACACCAACTAACCGCGTCGCGGACTACTCACGAAGGTCGGCGACAGCGGCCCACAGATCGGCGGCCCGAGGCGGGCCCAGAAAGGCCGCCCGCACCACACCTTCGGCGTCGGCCACACACGTGGTGGGTACCGAGTCGATCGCGTAACGCTGGTGCAGTTCGGGCACCTCTTGCAGCTCGACGGTCTGTACCGAGACCGCCTTACTCTCAAGCGCCGAAGCGACGTCGATAGCCTTGGCGCATGAACGGCAGTTTGCGTCGGTAAACACCGCGACCAGCCATTCGGTCTCAGGACCGTCAAAGTCGTGACGGTCGAGCTGGTCGGGTACCTGATCGCCGGTGCGGACCGGTGGGGCCGGCTTGCGCCGTTGGGCAAGCCAGGCCACCACCAGGGCGCCAACGATGATGACCGCAGCGATGATGACCCGTTGCATCAGCGTGCCCGGCCGACGCTAGGCGTCGGGGGAATCTGAACCAACGCCTGCCGGATCGCCGACGGTGGCCATGGCGGCCGGAACCGGAGCCCGAGCGACGTCGATAAGTCGATCGACTTCGGCGCCGCTGATGGTCTCGTGCTCGAGAAGCTGGCGGGCCAGCAGGTCGAGGGCGTTGCGGTTTTCCGACAGCAGGTTGCGGCAGCGGGTTTCTTGATCGCGGAGGATCTGTTGGATCTCCTTGTCGATGACCCGTGCGGTTTCGTCGCTGTAGTCCTTGGTGCCCATCATCTCGTCGCCGAGAAAGACCTGACCTTGGGAGCCCCAGGCCATCGGGCCGATGACTTCGCTCATGCCCCACTCGCGGACCATCTTGGTGGCCATTTCGGTGGCTCGGACCAGGTCGTCGTTTGCGCCGGTGGAGCCGACGTTGAAGACGAGCTCTTCAGCCATGCGGCCGCCGAGCATCACGACGAGGCGATCCTCGATGTAGTCCTGGCGATAGATGTGGCGCTCTTCTTCGGGGAGCTGCATGGTGACACCAAGAGCCATTCCCGAAGGAATGATGGTGACTTTGTGCAGCGGGTCGGCGGTGGGAAGCAATGCTGCGCAAAGGGCGTGGCCGGACTCGTGGTAGGCCACGGCTTCCTTCTCGACCTCGGAGAGGGCGGTGGACTCGCGCTTGGCTCCCATGAGGACCCGGTCGCGTGCCGAGTCGAAGTGCGATGCCCGGATGACGTTGTCGCCGCCGCGCACCGCGTGAAGAGCGGCTTCGTTGACCAGGTTGGCCAGATCGGCGCCGCTCATGCCGGGGGTACCGCGTGACACGACGTCGAGATCGACATCCGAGGCGATCTTGCGGCCTCGGACATGGACGTCGAGAATCTGGCGGCGATCCTCGAGTTCGGGAAGCGGAACGATGACCTGACGGTCGAAGCGGCCCGGTCGAAGCAGGGCAGGGTCGAGGATGTCGGGGCGGTTGGTTGCCGCGATCATCACGATGCCTTCGTGGGCTTCGAAGCCGTCCATTTCCGACAGCATCTGGTTGAGGGTCTGCTCACGTTCGTCGTGGCCACCGCCCAGACCAGCGCCGCGCTTGCGGCCGATGGAGTCGATCTCATCGATGAAGATGATGGCTCGACCCATCTTGCGGGCCGAGTCGAACAGGTCGCGGACCCGGCTTGCACCGACACCGACAAACATTTCCATGAAGTCTGAACCGGTGACCGACAGGAACGGGACGCCAGCTTCACCGGCAACGGCGCGGGCGATAAGGGTCTTACCGGTTCCTGGAGGACCGACCAGCAGCACACCTTTGGGGCTGCGGGCGCCGATCTCGCCGAACTTTCCGGGGGCTTTGAGGAAGTCGACGACCTCGTTGATCTCCTGCTTGACGCCGGCGTAACCAGCGACATCGTCGAAGGTGGTGCCGGGACGTTCGGAGCTGTAGGTCTTGGCCTTGGAGCGGCCGATGGACATGATGCCGCCCATCTGACCCTGCGCCCGGCGCTGCATCCATACGAAGAACAGGATGATCAGACCAATGGGGAGCAGCAGCGGAAGCCATGAGGCCAGGAAGCCCGGCTGGGGGTTGGTGAATTCGTAGTCGACGTCCTGGGCGATGAAGAGCTCGCGGTCGGTGTCGCTGAACTCATCGGGGCCGGTGGTGACGAAGATGTCGGATCCGGTTGGGGTCTCGGTGAAGGTCGGGTCAAAGACGCCTTCGGTGAAGCCGGTCTGGGAGTTGATAACGACCTCGGCGACCACGCCTTGTTCGACGAGTTCGATGAAGTCTCGGTAGCTGATCTCGTTGGGGTCGTCAGGGGTGCTGAGAAGCGAGAGTGCGATGAGGCCTAGGACGATTCCGCCCAGCAGCCACACAGCCCAACGAGGCCAGCCCTGTTCGGAACGAGCGCCCTTTGGACGATCGCCGGAACCGGGTTGTTGGTGGGGATCTGGTGCCATTCTCCCATCGTAGAGGCTCCGCGCACCCTTTGAGAGCGCGAAAGGCGGCTTTCGAGCGGTATCCGCCGGAAATGAGCCTTCCGCCGTTAGATTGCAAGTTATGTCACGCCAAATGGGTCAATCACGCCAGTGTGCAAAGCCAACCTGCGACAATTTGGCTGCGGCAACCCTGTCCTACCACTACGAGACCGCCACGGTGTGGGTCGAACATCTTCACGCCGAAGGGCACCCGATGACCCACGATCTCTGTCTTCGCCACGCTGATGGCATGGTGGTTCCCCAGGGATGGACCCTCGAAGATGCCCGCTTTGGTGCGCCGGTCGCGCCGGGTGCTCTTCCGCTGTCTCAGGCGAGTTAACGCTTCTTCTGACGCCCGGGCGGCCTGAGTCTCGGTTGCCGGGGTCTCGGCCCTAAGCTCTGACTGTGGCCAAGTCGCTTGTATCGCCGTCGTCGACTTCGCGATCGTTTGCGTCGAACTTTGGTCGAGTCGAGGTAGCCGAGCGCCAGGATCCGCCCTACTCGCCGCGTGTCGCGGTGGCCACCGCGTTTGCGGGCATCGTCGTATCGATCCTGCTCAGCGGCGTCGCTGCGGTGGTGGTGTTCCAACCGTTCGATGTCGGGATCCCGAGCGGTGAGGGCGCGGCAATCGGTCGGGCGTTGGGGCAATCCAATGCCTCGGTGGCTATCGAGACCCGAGTTCCGCCGCTCTCGTTGCAGGGTCTGCTGCAGATTCCGTTGTGGATCGGGCTCGCCGGAGCGCCGCTGTTTCTGGCCGCGACCCGCGGCAGCAGCGTCATCACCGACACGCGAGCGCACTTCAAGGCATCCGACATTCCACTGGGCCTGACGATTGGATTGCTCAGCCAGGTGGTGCTGGTACCGGCGCTGTACTACCCGATCTTCAAAATCATCGGCGACCAGGATGTCAGTGAAGCCGCTCGGGCGCTGACCGACCGAGCCACGTCGCCGCTCGATGTCGCCGTGCTGGCGATCATGGTGGTCATCGGGGCCCCGCTGGTCGAGGAGCTGTTCTTTCGCGGTTTCCTGCAGAACAACCTGCGCCGGTGGATCGGCTTCTACCCGGCATGGATCCTGGCCAGCCTGGTCTTTGCGCTCATTCACTTTCAGGTGCTGCAGTTTCCGGCGCTGATGATGTTCGGCATGGTGGCAGGAGCGGTGTTTCACTACTTCGGCCGCCTTGGTCCGGCCATTTTCACCCACATGGGATTCAACGCGGTCACCGTTGTGGCGCTGCTGCTCCTCTAGCCAGACAAGCCAGACAAGCCAG
>CAZGVQ010000169.1:0-2037 GCA_964529355.1 uncultured Acidimicrobiales bacterium | reverse complement strand
CAAGTTCGCTCGATTAGTCCAAAAGCCCCAATTTCGGACGGACCTCTTCGGCCTATTGCGGCCATGCCGATGGAACCCCACCCCCCAGCTGAGCGACCAGGAGCAAATGACATGGCCGGAAAGCCCCGAAAGACCTGTAAGTGCGGCGGACGCCTTGTGTCGATCGATCTGCAGATCGGTGAGGCCTCGCGTCGACTCTCCTCGTGCTCAAAGTGCGATCGCCGATTCTGGGAAGCCGATGGGGTTCCCGCCGAGCTTGGCAAGGTCCTCGAGGAAATTTCGGTCGTAGCCGAACAGACCCGGCGCCGGTAGGCGTAAGACCATTTTCGTGCTTGCCGTCCCAATGGCCTGACGAGGTGCGAAACTACTTCGAGTAATGTCCTCGACAACTTCTCGCCCCACCACACCAGCAGAAGGTACGGAACCGTCGCGCGCCGTCGATTCTGCTGCCGATACTGCCGATACTGCCGAAGCGCCCGCTGAGGCCAGCGACGGCGCAGAATCGCAGCCCCCCACCGGTCGCCAGGGACTCTTTTCGAAACCGCCGAGTGTCGAGGGAATCGTCTCGTTCCTTATCGTCGCAGCGTCGGCGATCTTTGTACTTCGAGAACTCCAGCCGGGGCTGATCCTGCGCGACTCGCTGCCCACTGGCGGCGACATGGGTGCCCACGTCTGGGGCCCGGCGTTTCTTCGCGACGAGCTGCTCCCCGCGTTCCGGCTGTCGGGCTGGACCCCCGACTGGTACGCCGGCTTCCCCGCGTTTCAGTTCTATATGGTCGTGCCAGCGCTGGCCATCGTGGCCCTCAATGTCGGGCTTCCACCGGTGCTGGCAGTTCTGGCGTTGCTCTCGCTGGCGGTCATCGTCGGTGTGGCTGATCGGCGCGGCCTGCTCGCGGGCGCCCGCTCACACTTCGTTGCGGTCATCGTGACCATTTTGGGCGTGCTGTGTATCGGCATCCCCTATGGCGTCGCGTTCAAGTTGGTGGCGGTCAGCGGATTGGTGTCGATGCCGATTTCTGGATGGGCGCTCGGCCGACTCTCGAACATGCCATTCCCGATTCCCCCGCTGCTGGCGGTCGCGACCCTGCCATTCATCTTCGATCGATCGTTCAACATCTATGGCGGAAACGCTGCGTCGACGATGGCCGGCGAGTTTGCCTTCTCGATCAGCCTCAGCCTGTCGCTCCTCTTCCTCGGCATGTTCCAGCGAGCGCTCGACACCGGAAAGAACCGGGGGTGGGCCGCCGCCCTCTATGCCCTGACGCTGCTGTGTCACCTCATCCCTGCGGCGTTTGCTGCGGTGGTTGGGGTCATCATGCTCACCGTCCGGGTGGGACGCCGCCAAACCCTCAACTCCGTCGGCATCGGTCTCAGCGGTGTTGCGCTGTCGGCCTTCTGGCTCGGACCATTCCTGCTTCGCCGCGAGATGCTCAATGACATGGGGTGGGAGAAGCTCACCACCTACACCAACTACCTGTTCAGCCGAAACAACCTCAACCCGTCCGAGGTGCTCCTCAACAGCCCGCCATTCCAATTGGTGTTCATCGTCGGGCTCATCGGTCTCGTACTTTCCATCGTTACCCGGACACGGCTGGGAATCGTCCTGGCCATCGCCGCAGCGGTGGGAGCGGCAACCTTCCGGTTCGCCCCGCAGGGTCGACTCTGGAACGCACGGCTGCTTCCCTTCTATTACCTCAGTGTGTACCTGCTGGCCGGTGTCGGTGTAGCACTGCTACTTCGACTCCTCGCCCAAGGTGTGGCCAAGGATGCACTCACCCAACGGGCCGTGCGCACCTCGGGTGCACTCATGGCGGGTCTCGTGATCTTTGTGGCCCTTGGACTACCCCTTCGGGCGCTGCCGGGCGGCGAACGCGGAGCCGACGGCGTCTACAGCTGGGGCCCGCTCGAAACTACCGATGTCTCCTTTGTTCCGGGATGGTCCGAGTGGAACTTCTCGGGGTATCAGGCCAAGACCGGCGATAGCACCGGCGGCGGCTGGGACGAGTTCCGTCAGCTCATGGTCGACATGGGTGAGAT
>CAZGVQ010000168.1:0-7539 GCA_964529355.1 uncultured Acidimicrobiales bacterium | reverse complement strand
CGGTGTTGGCTGGAACGTCGGTGCTAGCTGGAACGTCGGTGCTAGCTGGAACGTCGGTGCTCATAGCTTGGCGTCCTTTCCGGGGTGCAGCGTCGCGCAGTTTGGACAGGTGCGGGCATCTTCATCGTCGTGGAATGCGGCAAACAGCGCCGGCAGGTCTTTGTCGATTTCCTGCACCTGAAGCTCGACGCGGTGCACGCGGTGGGCGCAGTTGTCGCAGACCCATTCGAAGCCATCGAGTTCGCCGATGTCGCGCTGGTACTCGACGACGAGCCCGATGGAGTCCGGGTCGGGTCGCTGTGGGGAGTGCCGCAGGTGTGGCGGCAGAAGGTAGACCTCGCCTTCCCGGATGGGCATATCGAAGGGCGTGGTGGCTTCCCGGGGCCAGATCACCAGGTTCATATCGCCTTTGATCTGGTAGAAGAACTCCTCGCGTGGGTCGTCGTGGAAGTCGTTTCGTTCATTGCCGCCGCCCACGATCATCACGATCATGTCGGCTTCCCGCCAGATCTGTTTGTTGGCCACCGGCGGCGTGAGTTCGTGGCGGTGCTCATCGATCCAGCCCATGAGGTTGAACGGTCGACGTTCAAGGGGCTCGGGGTCGTAGTTGGTCATAGGGGCCAACCTATCGGTACACGGCCTCGGGTTCGCCGAACCCGCCAGACTCGATGCGAAGCCCGAGACCCGGTCCACCGGCGGGCAGGGCCACCAGGCCGCCGTCGATGCGGGGCCCGTTGGCGTCGTCGTAGTGCTGCTGATGGTACGGATGGGCGATCCACGCGCCACGGTTGAACTGCGGTTCGAGCGTTGCGCCCAGCGCGACGCACGCCGCAGCGATGATGTCGCCGCCCCACGCATCGTCGGTGCTCATGGGTATCCGCGCTGCCATGCACAGATCGCGTACCGCTCGCATGGCGGTGAGGCCGCCGAGGCGGGTGACCTTCAATCCGAAGCCATCGGCCAGACCGGTCGAGATCATGCGGGCGATAGTGCGGAGGTCGGTGGCGTTCTCATCGACGACGATGGGGTGGTTGCCATGGGCCTTCACCTGCCACAGCTCATCCTCGGTGGCGCACGGCTGTTCGAGCGACATGATGATGTCGGCGCAGGCGTTTGATACCTGGATCGCCTCGGCGGTGGACCACCCGCGGTTGGCGTCGACCGCCAGGTCGGTTCCCGGCCGCAACGTCTCGGCGACGGCATGGATGCTCGCGATGTCTTCGTGCATGGGGCGGCCTCCCGCCTTGAGCTGCAGGCGAGTGATGCCGTCGTCCTGAAGCCGGTGGGCCTCTGCTGCCGCACCGTCGGGCGTGTCGATGCCCACCACGTGATAGGTCAGCACTCGTCCTTCCGAGCCTGACTTATGGACGCCGCCCAAGAGGTCGACCACCGGCTTGTCGAGCCGTTTGCCGGCAAGATCCCAGCAGGCGATATCGAGCGCCGCTTTGCCCTCAGCTTGTCCGGTCATCGCCGCGTCCATGGCCGCGTTGACCACGGTGTGAAGCAGCGGATCGAGCCCCAGGATGGCCGGAGCGAGCACCTCGAGGGAGGTGCGGATGCCCCCATTGTGGGCCGGTTGAAACTGCGGGCTGGCCATGCAGGCTTCGCCATAGCCCACGAGTCCATCGCTATCGAGCACTTCGACGACCGTGGATTCCGGAGTGGCGACCCGGGAACTCGACATGGTGTACGCGGAGCGCGTCTCGAGCGGCACCTTGTAGACGCGGACCTCGGCGATAGCCATCGTCGCGAGCGTACTTGCGGCCGGTTGCGCGGTGTAGACAGGACATCATGAGCGAAACCGCTGTCACCAACGACCTCGACACGCTTCTCGACTGGAAAGGGAGATCGGAGTCGAGCACCGATGTCATCTCGGCTGCGAACTGTCGCAAGCTTCAGGACACGCTCGATCTCGACCACGCGACCATCAGCGATGGCGACGTGCTGCCCCCGCTCTGGCATTTCATCGGCCATATCGGGTCGGTGCCGATGCACCGGGTTGGTCCTGATGGTCACCCGAAGCGCGGCGGCTTTCTGCCCCCGGTGGCTTTGCCCCGCCGCATGTGGGCCGCTGGTCGGGTGCGCTTTGCTGCCGACCTTCATGTCGGCGACGAGGTGGTAAAGACCTCCACTATCGAGAACGTGGCCATCAAGGAAGGCCGCAGCGGCACGCTGTGCTTTGTGACCGTGCGACACGACCTGACCGTCGGCGGTGATCTTCGTATCTCCGAGGAGCAGGACCTGGTCTACCGGGACCACCCGGATCCCGACGCGCTAACTCCTGAACCCAAGCCAGCACCTACCGAGGCGGCGTTCAGTCGCACGATTACGCCCAACGAGGTGTTGTTGTTCCGCTACTCGGCCCTGACCTTCAACGGCCACCGGATTCACTATGACCGCCCGTACGCACAGGCGGTCGAGGGCTACCCGGATCTGGTGGTTCATGGTCCGCTTACCGCCACGTTGCTGGCCGACCTTGCAGCGGGGGAGACCGGCAGACAACTGGCCAGCTTCTCGTTTCGGGCGATGTCGCCGTTGTTCGTCACCGATCCGTTCACCATCTCGGGATCGGTTGGTTCCAGCGAGTCAGGGGAGCGCGGCGACACGGGGGACACCGGGGACACCGTCGAGCTCTGGGCCACCACACCATCGGGTGGCCTGGCGATGAAAGCCACCGCAGAACTGCGCTAGCGACCGCTCTCCTTCTCTGGAATGCACGACCGCTTGAAGTTGCGCGTCTCGGTTGATGCCAAACAACTTTCTGAACTTCTTGGTGGTTGGGCTTGCATTTCGTCATATTTCACTATTACAGTCGAACATATGTTCGATACTCAAGAAGGCGAGCAACTAGACGAAACAGCCCCGACGATCGGGCTGGTCTCGGGAGTGCCCGAGCTCGACGATCTCGCCTATTCGTTGGCGTTGCTGTCGAAGGTCGATTGGAACGCGCATCATCGTGATGTGCGTTTGGACGCGGTCGGCGATTTGGAGGTGCTGCGTCGTCGTTTGGACGGTATTGCGGTTGGTTTGATCGGTAACGTCGATCGGACCCCGGCTGCTGGGAGTGCCGGGTATGCGAACGTGGCCGGGTTCCTGCGGGCTGAGCATGGTGTGCCGCGCCCTGAAGCGAACCGTCGGGCGACTCTTGCGCGTCGTTTGGGTGATCGGGTGTCGATGGACGCGGTTGCTGAGGCGTTGGTCGAGGGTCGTATCGGGTTTGCTCAGGCGCAGTTGATCGGCAAGTACTCGGTCCGCGATGAGGTCGCCTGGGCGTTCGATGACGCCGTCGAAGCCGTGTTCCTTCCCATTGCGGAGCAGAAGGATTTCAAGTTTTTTGAACGGGCCATGGCCGAGTGGTTTGAGCATCACGACGATTCCCAGGGCGAAGCCCGCGACCGGGCCCAGGATGCGCGTCAGAAGGTACGGGTGTCGACATCGTTTGATGGGATGGTCCGAATCGATGGCTGGCTCCCAACGTTGTCTGGCGAGGTGTTTTCGACCGAGTTTGAGCGGCTCCGCCGCCATCTCTATGACGCGGATTGGGCGAAAGCCAAAGACCGGTTGGGCCGCGATCCGAAACCCGACGAGTTAGGCCGCACCGCCGATCAGCGCTCGGTCGCGGTGCTGGTATTGATGGCCGAACGCTCGGCTTCGCTGGGTAGCAGTCCGGTCTCTGCTCTGCCGTGTGTGAATGTGCTCGTCGATTGGGACACCTATCAGGCCGCGACAAACGAGACGTTCGGGGTCGAGGCCGTCTACCCCGCGGATGGGGTTCGCCGCACCGAAGCCGGCCAACCCGTCTCCCCAAGAACCGTGATCGAGACGCTGATAGCCGGGCACGTGCGCCGGGTGGTGTTTGACCCCGATGGTGAGGTCCTCGACTTTGGACGCAAGGACCGGTTCTTCACCGGAGGGCTCCGCGAAGCGGTCATGATCCGCGACCAAACCTGCGTCGAGGACGGCTGCGATGTGCCAGCCCGGCTCTGTGAGATCGATCACGCCCAATCCTGGGCCGACTACGGCCACACCAGCATCATCAACGGACGATGCCGCTGCCGCTTCCACAACGGACAAAAAGGCCGACGCAGCCTCAAACCCACCACCAACAGCGACGGCCGACTCGCCTTCCGAAGACCACCCGACACGACCAAGGGTGACCAACAGTGGCCAGCCGTGATCAAACAGTGATGGTTTGTGCCTCCCGTCATACCCAATTTGTGAAAATTCCGTGGAATCGGCAGCCCGTCAGCGCGCGCGAAGTTGGGCCGCGTTATGGTCGACTTCTGACCGTGAAGTGAGTCCCGTGAGGCTCACACGGACAGGAGTTGCCGTGGCTGAACGCGAACGAAAGATGACGCGCCCCTTCGGGGGCGTTTTTGTTGCCCGAAGTTCGGTGATGTCGTCCGACGACATCGATCGGGCGATCTGGCGGATGGCCCACGAGGTCATCGAACACAACCACGGCGTCGAGAACGTGGTGGTTATCGGGCTGCAAACCGGCGGTGTGCCGCTGGCCGAACGAATCGGTGCAGCCCTGGTGGAGATCACCGGACATGAGGTGCCGATGGGCACGATCGATGTGGCGTTGCATCGCGACGACATCGGTATTCGTCCTGTTATGCCCGAAGAGGTCACCTCGATCCCGGGCGATCTGCACAACAAGGTGGTGGTGTTGGTCGACGACGTGCTCTTCACCGGTCGAACCATCCGCGCTGCCCTCGATGCGCTCACCACCTTTGGTCGTCCGCGATCGGTGCAGTTGGCGGTGATGGTCGATCGAGGCCACCGAGAGCTTCCGATTCGCCCCGATTATGTGGGCAAGAACATCCCCACCCGGCGCGATGAGGTGGTTGATGTGACCCTCAACGGCGTGCAACTGGGGGAGATGCGCAAATGACTGCTCCCTCAACCGCAACCCCGAAGCACCTTCTTGCCATCGACGATCTCGGCCGCGAGTGGATCGAGGAGATCCTGCGGCTCACCGAGTCCTTTGCCGAGGTCAGTGCCCGGCCGATCCCAAAGGTTCCGGCGCTGCGCGGCAAAAACATCGCCTGGTTGTTCTACGAGGACTCCACGCGCACCCGCTTGTCGTTCGAGACCGCGGCAAAGCGACTTTCGGCCGACACGATGAACTTCAGCGTCTCCTCCTCGTCGGTCAACAAAGGCGAGTCGTTGCGCGACACCTGCCTCACCATCAGCGCCATGGGAGTCGACGCCATCGTGGTTCGGCACCGCTCAGCCGGGGTCCCGTGGCAGATCACCAACTGGGTCGACGCTTCGGTCATCAACGCCGGCGACGGCTGGCACCAGCACCCCACCCAGGCGCTGCTCGACGCCTACACGCTCACGCAGAAATTCGGCGCACTCGATGGACGCCACATCGCCATCGTGGGCGACATCAAACACAGCAGGGTCGCCCGGTCCAACATTCAGGCGTTTACGGCGCTGGGTGCCGAAGTCACCATCGTTGCGCCGCACACGTTGTTGCCGCCCAGCCTCGAGGGCTGGAACTGCAAGGTTTCCCACGACCTCGACGCGGTGTTGCCCACCGTCGACGCCGTCTACCTGCTTCGAATGCAGCTCGAACGGCAACAGGACGCGCTGGTGCCATCGCTACGTGAGTACACGAGCGGCTACGGCCTCACCCCCGATCGGCTGACCCATCTCGGCGCCGACACGCTCATCATGCACCCCGGCCCCATGAACCGGGGCGTAGAAATCTCTCAGACCGCAGCCGACGACCCGCGATCGGTCGTCACCCAGCAGGTTGCCAACGGCGTATCGGTCCGCATGGCCGTGCTGTTTCTGCTGCTCAGCGGAGGATCGATCGACGACACCCAAACCGGAGCAACTTCGTGACCAACGCCAACCCCTCAGCCCAGAACGCCAGCAGCGTGCTCATCCGAGGCGGCACGGTTGTCGATGCCTCCGGCACCCGTCAGGCCGACGTGCTGGTTGGTGCCGACGGGTTCATCGAAGCGGTTGGTGCCGAAGGCGACGGGACGCTTCGCGGCGATAGGACACTCGATGCTGGCGGCTGCATCGTGTCGCCGGGCTTCGTCGACCTGCATACCCACCTCCGCCAGCCCGGCAAGGAAGAAGCCGAAACCATCGAAACCGGTTCGCGGGGCGGCGCGCTGGGCGGGTTTACGGCGCTGGTGGCCATGCCCAATACCACGCCGCCCATGGATTCGGTTGGTGTCGTACGCGAGGTCATGGAGCTCGGATCCACCGCACTCACCCACATCGTGCCCACCGGGGCCATCACCATTGGCCGGGCCGGCGACGAGTTGGCACCCATGGCCGAGCTTGCCGAGCTGGGCGTGCGGATCTTCACCGACGACGGCACCGGCGTGCAGGACGACCTGTTGATGAAACGGGCGCTCGAATATTCGGTGGGCATGGCACCGTTCACCGGGGGAGCCTCGGTGGCGCTTGCCCAGCACTGCGAGGTCAACAGCCTTTCCGACGGAACCTTCATGCACGAGGGCGAATGGTCGAGCCGGCTCGGTATCCCCGGACAACCCTCCGAAGCCGAAGACCTCATGGTCATGCGCGACATTGCCCTCTCGCGGTCGACAGGCGCGCGGGTGCATTTTCAGCACCTCTCCACCGCCGGGTCGGTCGCCTTGGTGCGGGCCGCCAAAGCCGAAGGTCTTCCCGTAACCGCTGAAGCCACCACCCATCACTTCACCCTTACCGACGCCGCATGTGCATCGTTCGACACGGTATTCAAGGTGCATCCGCCGCTGCGGACCGACAAGGACGTAGCGGCCATCAAAGCCGGACTCCTCGACGGCACCATCGATGCCATCGCCACCGACCATGCGCCCCACTGCGCCCACGACAAAGAACAACCCTTCGATGCCGCACCTCCGGGAATGATCGGCCTCGAGACGGCGTTGGCGCTGGCGCTGACCGAACTGGAATTGCCGGTCGAGAAAGTCGTTGGCCTGATGTCGTGGCAGCCAGCAAGAATTGCCGGAATCGGCGACACCCACGGTGGGCCAATCGAGGCCGGCCGCCCGGCCAACATCACGGTGTTTGACCCGGCCGAGACGTGGACAATCGATAGCACGGCGTTTGCCAGCAAGAGCACCAACTGTCCCTACGAAGGTCATGAGGTTAAAGGAAAAGTGCGACACACCATCGTCGATGGGGAAGCGGTAGTGATCGACCAGGAGGCCACCCGGTGACCGGCGACCACAACCACAGACCTGAGATTCAAGAGGCCAAGCTGGTGCTGGCCGACGGCACCGTCTTCGATGGCGAAGCCATTGGCGTCTACCCCGAATCGGGAGTGGCCACCGGTGAGGTGGTGTTCAACACCGTCATGTCCGGCTACCAGGAGGTCCTCACCGACCCGAGCTATGCCGGGCAGGTCATCACGTTCACCTACCCGCATATCGGCAACTACGGCGTCGTCGACCTCGACTACGAGAGCCGCGGCTCGTTCTGCCTGGTCGTCATCGTGCGCGATCTGGCGCGTCGCCGCAGCAACTGGCGTTCCACCACCGATCTCGATTCGCTGCTCACCAA
>CAZGVQ010000167.1:0-7615 GCA_964529355.1 uncultured Acidimicrobiales bacterium | reverse complement strand
CGGCCGAGAGATCGATGTGCTTCTTGTCTTCGGTGACATCGACGGCGATCGACTTGTAGCAAAGCTCTGAAAGCTTGATGCGTAGCTCGCGGGCCGAGATGTGGTTTGGCCCGTTGCCGACCACGGCCCAGTATCGACGGCTCGGAGCATGCCGGCGGGTGGCTTCGCCGATGGACTCCTGGGTTTCGAGAACCTTCTCCATCGCTGCGGGAAGCTCGCGAAGCGAGGTGAGGAGCTCGGAGCGTTCAGCCGGTGTGCCGGCACCGAAGAGGTCAGACAACGCAAGAGCCAGAAGGGCGCCTGCTGCGATCTGGGCATAGAACGCCTTGGTGGACGCAACGCTCATCTCCACGTCGCGGCCATCGGAGGTGTACAAAACGCCATCGGCTTTGTCGGTGAGGTCGCTGTTGCGTCGATTGACGATGGCGATAACCGCGGCTCCACGGCCACGGATGACATCGACCGTGCGGTTGGTGTCGGTGGTGGTACCGGACTGGCTGATCGCGATGGCCAGCGTGTCGCTCATATCCGAACGCAGCCCGAACCCGGAGAGCTCAGTGGCTGGTCGGGCATCGACCTTGACCGTGGTGTCCGACAGCTCGTCGGTGAGAATCCTCGCAAGACTCTCGCCCGCCACGGCCGCGGTTCCCTGGCCGATCACGATGACGTTCTTGATATGACCGGCGCGGACTCGATCGGCGATTTCAGAGGGAATGGTGTCGGTGCCAAGCTGCGCGGTGAGCGCGCCCTCTTCGCCAGAGATCTTGCCTCGCAGCGTCTTGCGGAAGGACTTTGGCGCCTCGGTGATTTCTTTGAGCAGGTAGTGCGGAAACTCACCCCGGTCGATATCGCGTGTGGTGATCTGCGCCACCACAACATCGTCTTCGGTGACCGGAAGGTCGGTGCCGTCGTACGCCTTGCGCACCATCCCTTCGATGGTGCCAGCCTGGCCAGCGTTGAGGTCGATGATCTGACCCCGGCTGGCGTTGGGGTTGGCCGGGTTTCCGGGAGTCTCGCCGTCCATGCGGATGTACCGGGCGGTCTCTTCGACAACGCCGTATGGTTCGCTGGCGATGATGTAACTGTCTTCGGCGAGACCGACATACAAGGCCTGGCCGCTGCCTCGCAGAGCCAGCTGGAGATGATCTGCTGCTTCGGCCGAACTGCTGGCGATTGCCACCGAACCCTCGAGTCCGGCAACGGTCCGCCGGAACGCTTCGGTGACGTCGTGGTCAGCGAGATGCTTCGACATGAGTGTGGGGATCACCTTGGCGTCGGTGGTGATCTCGTCATCGATCTGGAGGCCCTCAGCAGCGATGACATCGGCAAAGTTGTCGACGTCGCCATTGAGCACGGCGGTGCAATAGGGACCCTGACGGTCATTCGTTTGCTCGCTGTTGAGCGGGTGAGCATTGGGCTCTGAGACGATACCCACGCTTGCCCAGCGGGTGTGGCCGAGCACCACGGTCTGTGCGGTGTCGTTATCGAGCGCCATCCGGAGCAGGTCGTCTGCGGCGATGGCCGAACGGATAAAGCTCGTGTTGTCGCCAAGCTCACCGATTTCGGCGGCCATCTTGTACACGAAGCTGAGCTTGTTGCCCACGACCCGCACGGCGCTGTTGGTGAACAGCCGGTTGTGGGTGCGCTCCTCAAGGAGGCGACTCATGGTGGCGGATTCGAGATCGAGCCCATGATTGCGAACGAGCAGATGCAGACCTGCGGAGTCGCGGCCTCGCACCTCGAGCCGGTCGAGCGCCGACAGGGCCTGCTGCGTGGCGGTCATCGCCTCGATAGCCGACAGCTTGGGTTCGGGGCCGACCAGCGATTCGACCTCTCGCGCGGTGCGAACCCGATCGCGAAGCACACCCCAGGCCGCGTCCTTGACCCGGATGAACTCGGCGTTGATGCGCTCGAGGTCGGCGGTGATATGACCCTGATCGAGTCGCTCTTCGAGGGCGTCGATGTGTTCGGCGATCGACGCGGCGCGGCTTTGGACATCGGTGACCGTTGCCGGGCTCGACAGGAGCAAACGCACCCCGGGAACACCGCGAAGCAACGTGTTGGCCAGATCGAGTTGATCGGCGACCGCTTTGAGTTGCGCTGCCATCTCGGCATCGCTCAAGGCAGTGAGACCTTCGAGCGCGGCGTCGAGTGGTCCAACCGTGGCCGCATGATCTGGGACAGGCCGATCTGATCGACGTTGGACGACTGCGATAATTCCGCACATTGTGAGTTGTGGCTCCTTGGGTACAACCGGTCTTCGACCGTTGTTCCTATCGGTCCGCGCGCCTTACAGCGTAGGCGTTTCCGGTCATTGAAGGGATTCGACCGCCGCAACGAGCTTTTTGGCCGACTCACCCGCCTGTTCGGCCGTAGCCGCCTCGACCATCACCCGGATGAGAGGCTCGGTGCCCGACGGTCGGATGAGCACCCGACCTTGGTCGCTCAACTCGGCCTCGACCTCGCGGATGGCGGGCCCAAGTCGGTCGTGCAGATCTTCGATTCTTTCGGCGACCCGCACGTTTTCGAGCACCTGGGGAAACCGGGTCATGGCAGCGCTGGCAATATCGCCGAACGGTCGACCATCGCGTATCGCCAGGTCGGTGACCCTCACTGCGGTAAGAAGCCCGTCGCCTGTGGTGGCGAGCTTCCGAAAGATCACGTGGCCCGATTGTTCGCCACCAAGCGCGAACCCACCGTCATCGAGCGCCTCGAGCACGTACCGATCACCGACGCCCGTTTCGACCACGGCGATTCCGGCAGCATCCATGGCCCGACGAAAGCCGAGATTCGACATCACCGTGACCACCACCGAGTCACCGTCGAGTTGCCCGAGTTGAGCAAAGTCGGTGGCACACATGGCAATGATCTGGTCGCCATCGACCGTTTGGCCCTGATCGTCGACCGCCAACACCCGATCGGCGTCCCCATCGAACGCGAAGCCCAGGTCGGCGCCATGCTCGACAACCGCCGCCTGCAGGGCTTGGAGGTGCGTCGATCCGCAGTTGGCATTGATATTGCGACCATCGGGCTCGGTGGACAGCGCGATAACCCGGGCGCCGAGTCGCTCAAAGACCGGCGCGGCAACCGCCGAGTTCGACCCGTTGGCGCAATCGAGCACGACCGTCACGCCGCTGAGGGACCGACCCTCGAGCGACTGGACGACCGCCTCCTCCCACCGTGGGAGCTGGTCGGTGTCATCTGACCATGCGCCTGAACCTTCCGGAGCGGTGACGCCCTCCGCGAGGAGCTGATCGAGTTCGGTTTGAATCTCATCCTGCACGGCGTCGCTGAGCTTGAGGCCGCCCGCGGCGAACAACTTGATGCCGTTGTCGTGGAACGGGTTATGCGAGGCCGAGATCATGGCGCCGGGCACCGAATCGGCGGCCGCCAGCCAAGCAACAGCAGGGGTTGGAACCACGCCGAGCAGCCCGATCGACGCGCCGTTCTCCGACAACCCGTGCGCAAGAGCCTGCTCGAAATCAACACCCGATTCGCGGGTATCGCGGCCAATCAGAAAGCGCTCACCGGGCAGCACCCGCGATGCGGCCACGCCCAGGGCGTAGACGAAATCGGTGGTGAGTTGGGTGTATGCCTCGCCCCGAACACCGTCGGTACCGAACGAAAGACTCATTAGTCCTGTTTATCGGCGCGATTTCGAAAGGCGTAACACAAAGTGGCCGCGGGCCGACTTAGCGCTTGGAGTACTGCGGAGCCTTTCGGGCCTTCTTGAGGCCGTACTTCTTGCTTTCCTTCTTCCGTGGATCACGGGTAAGGAAACCGGCCCGCTTGAGCGGCTCGCGGAGTTCGCCGTCGAGCTCGACAAGGGCACGGGCGATACCGAGGCGAACCGCGCCGGCCTGACCGCTGGGGCCACCGCCGTGGGCGGTGACGTCGACGTCGTAGCTTCCTTCGGTCTCGGTGACCTTGAAGGGCTCCATGACATGCATGCGATGCGAAGCGTTGGGGAAGAAGTCTTCGATGGGTCGCTTGTTGATGGTGACGGTGCCGCTACCGGAACGGAAGCGGACTCGCGCCACGGCGCGCTTGCGTCGACCGGTGGATTGGATGAGAGGCGTCGTCATGGTGTGTCTTTTTCTCAGTCGTTCTGGGTGCGGGCCCGGGCGTGCTCGAACACGACGGGTTGAGGCTTCTGGGACTCGTGGGGGTGGGTTGGTCCGGCGTAGACCTTGAGCTTGTTGATCTGGGCGTTCCCGAGACGGGTCTTGGGCAGCATGCCCTTCACGGTCTTACGGATGGCCTCTTCGGGCATATCATCGAGCATGTCGGCGTAGGAGCGGGACTTGATTCCGCCCGGGAAACCGGAGTGGCGGTACACCATCTTGCGTTCGGCCTTGCCCGAGGTCAGCACGACCTTCTCGGCATTGACGATAATGACGTGGTCGCCGGTATCGATGTTGGGCGTAAACGTTGGTTTGTGCTTGCCACGCAGGATGCTGGCCACCTCGGTGGCGAGTCGGCCAAGAACCATGCCTTCAGCGTCGACAACGTGCCACGCACGCTCAATTTCTCCGGCCTTCGGGGTGTAGGTACTCACAGCGTTCTCAGCTCTTCGGCGATCTCTGGAAACCGTCTCATCGAGACGGGCGCGTGAACGGATGCGTTCAGGCCAAGAGATCACGATATTGGCGAAACAGGCGGTTCGCAAAGGCGCGGGCAACCAAATCTGGCTCGTTTCCGACCTGATCTGTGGCGGTTGTCTCACCGATCATCCCGGAATTGCCCCGGATTAGCCGAATGGCCCATCGAATTAGGCCTTCGGCCCATTGTGGCGCTGCGAGCGCTGGTGGGACGGTGGGGTATCCCCACCCGAGAATCCGACCACAGGACCCCCACCACTGTGCATTCTTCCCCCCACCCCTCAGCTTCATCTCCAGGCGCCCCAGCTGTTGGAATGCGTTCAACGCGGCTCAGACAGCGCTTCGTCCACACGTTGTTGGCCCTTGCGCTGGTGATGCCAGTCCTCGCATTCGCCGCGCCCACCGAGGCCGCTGCCGCCGAACTCGAGATTCCCCATACCTCGGTCGTGCCCGAGATTCCACGGGTCGACTTCCCCGACATCCTCGACGGCGATGTGTACGCCATCGAAGAGATCGGCAACTGGATCGTGGCCGGTGGCGACTTCACCCAGGTGCAGATGGCTGACGGAACCATCCTCGACCAGGCCAACCTGGTCGCCTTCGACAAAGACACCGGCGAACTGATCGATACGTTCCTTCCGCAGCTCGACGGTGAGGTCCGGGCGCTCAGCCGCGGCGCCGAGAACGACCAGATCCTGGTGGGTGGAACCTTCAACATGATCGATGGCCGCAGCCGTCGAAAGCTTGCGCTGCTCCACACCGACGGCTCGGTCGACACCACCTGGATCGCCCACGCCAGCGCAGTGGTCACCGACATCAACTTCACCGACACCGGTCGCCTGTTCGTCGGCGGCTCGTTCAAAGTCATCGACGGCCAGTCCGTAAACACGGTGGCCGAAATCGACTTCGCCACGGGTGACGTCATCCCGGCGTTCGATTTCGACTTCACCGGCGAAGGCGGCTGGTTCTCCGGAGGGCAGTCGACCCGCCACGTCGAGGCACTTCCCGGCAGCAACGAGCTCCTCGTGGTCCACTCGGCCAAGGAGATCGATGGCCAGGAACGACTGGCCGCGGCGATCTTTGACATCGCAAACCCCGCCGCTCCTTTCCTCACCGACTACAGCATCAACGAATTCTTCGACGGCGCCCGCTTCGGTGCGCTGCCCACCAACGGCGACCTTTCGCCCGACGGCAGCTTCTTTGCCATGAGCACCAACATCGGCGACAACGCACCGCACCACGACATGGTCCTTGCGTTCCCCACCACCGGTAACGCCGATACTCCACCGCTGTGGGTACACCGCATGCGTGATTCGGTGTTCTCGGTCGGTATCTCCAACAACGCCGTCTACGCCGGCGGCCATTTCTGCAAGATCGACGAAGGCCCGGGCGTCACCGACCCCGGCGTCGACCGTGGTGTCGACTGCACCGGTGCCCGCCGCGATGGCGGTGTGTTCCGCTGGCAGATCGCAGCCCTCGATGTAAACGACGGAACCCCACTCGACTGGGACCCGGGCACCAACGCCCGACGCGGCATCCAGGAACTCACGGTCACCGACCGCGGTCTGCTCATCGGCCACGACGGTAGCCAGGTAGGAAACCGCACCGTCGGCCGCGCCGCCTTCTTCGACTTCGGCGCCGCAGCTATCGACAACACGGCTCCGACGGTCGCCATCACCTCACCGGTGGCCGGCGACCTCATCGAGAACCCGTTCACCGTCACCGGCACCGCCAGCGACAACAGCCGGGTGCTCTCGGTCAAGGTTCGGGTACAGGACAACATCACCGGCCAATGGCTCCAGGCCGACGGAACGCTCGGCAACTCCGTGCATGACTTCTCCGTCGAGCCAGTCAGCTTTCCTGACGAGACCATCGACTGGTCCTTTGACCTGTCGGCGCCTGACGGTCAGTACCGTGTGGAAGCCCGAGCAATCGACTCGGCCGACCTCACCTCGACCAAGGCCCAATTCAGCTTCGGTATCGGCATGCCCGCAGCGGCCACGTGTGGCTTGAACCTGCGGTTCGACGATTCGGTCAACGTCAGCTGGAGCGCCATCGATGGCGAAGATCGTTACATCGTGCGCCGTGATGGTTCGTTCCTCAAGACCGTCACCGATGGCGAGCTGTCCTTCGTTGACACCAACACCGTCCCCGGCGCCACCCACACCTACGTGGTTCGCTCCTTCCAGCCTGGCGTCACCACCAACGTCGAGTGCGGATCGGTAACCATCGATCCTCCTCCGCCGGCAGCGTGCACCGTCGTGCTCGAAGCTGACGGCGACGTCCTGGTCGACTGGACACCCATCGCTGGCGAAGACACCTACTCGGTTCGCCGCAACGGTTCGTTCCACGCAGCGGTTACCGACCTGACCTTCTTCATCGACGACAATCCAGCGCCCGGCAACTACACCTACGTTGTGCGCAACTTCCAGGCGGGTGTCACCAACAACGTTGAGTGTGGCAGTGTCACGATTCCTGACCTCGCCAACCCTGCGGTCTGCACCGCCGTGGTGAACCCCAATGGCACCGTCACCGTCAACTGGGTGGCACTTCCCGGCGAGGACACCTACTCGGTACGCCGAGACGGCAGCTTCGTGGCCCTGGTGGTCGACGGTCTCAGCTACACCGACGATTCGGTTTCGCCAGGAACCCACACCTACATCGTGCGAAGCTTCCAGGCCGGCGTCCGCACCGACGTCGACTGCGGTGCAGTAAACGTCTAGTCAGCTACTCGCCATAGCCCACCTGCCACAGGGTTAAGCCCTGTGGCGGGGCTACCTGGCCAGCGGTGACACGGTCCTTTGCCTCGAGCATGGCCTTGACGTCGGCAACGTTGAACTTGCCATGGCCGACATCGACCATCGTTCCCACGATGGCCCGCACCATCTGCTGACAGAACGACGATGCCTGCACTTCGAACAGCAGGACGCCATCGTCGCCAAGACTCCAGTCGGCGTCGATCAGTCGCCGAACGCGGGACTTGATCTCGCCCTCGGCGTTGGTCTGCTTCCGGC
>CAZGVQ010000166.1:0-7618 GCA_964529355.1 uncultured Acidimicrobiales bacterium | reverse complement strand
GTTTAGACCGACGGAGTCTTTCGACCGAGGAGCGGACCAAACAGTTCCTCCTCGGTCGGAAGATCCTCGCTTGTGGTGCGCACCAGATGCGTCAGGTTGAGGAACTGATCGAGGCTCAAATTTTCGCTGATCGAGTTTCCCGCCCAGGTGCCACAACCCATGCTGAGCGTGAACGGCAACGCGTTTTCAAAGGACCCACCATTGCCAAACGTGTGCGCCTGATTCACCAACACCCGCACCACCGGTAGCGCCTCGGCCAACCGCTTCGGCTGCTGAGGATCGGCGGTATGAATGCCCACCGAGTGACCCTTACCCTGCACATCGAGCACGTCGTTGACGATGCGCATCGCGTCGTCAAAGTCGGCTGCCCGGTACACCGTGAGCACCAGCGAGAGCTTCTCGCCCGTCAGTGGCCGGTCGGCTGCTGGCGCTGGTTCTTCGACAATCAGATATTGCGTGTCGGCCGGTGCATCGAGCCCAAAGGCCTCCACCAACACCGACGCATCCTGGGCGATGAGGTCGCGATTGAGATGGCCGTTCGGAAACAGCTTCTCGGTGACCGCTGCGGCCTGTTGGGCCGGCACCACATGCGCTCCAGCGTTGCTGAGCACCTGGAGCGTCTGGTCGTAGACGGCATCGAGAATCACCAGCGAATTCTCCGACGAGCACGACGTCGCGTTGTCGAAGGTTTTCGACTGGGCGATCTTGGCCGCCGCGTCGGCAAGGTCGGCCGACGTATCGATGATGACCGGCACGTTCCCGGCGCCCACTCCGATAGCCGGGGTGCCGCTTCGGTAGGACGCTCGCACGTTGTTCTGCGAACCGGTGGTCACCACCAGGTCCACCAACTCCATGAGCTCATAGGTGGCCTCGCGCGAGACCGGCGAAGGCAGCACCTGAACCAGATCTGCCGGTGCGCCGATCTTCTCGAGTTCGGTGCGGGCGTATGCAACCGCCTTTGCGGTGGTTGTCCATCCGGCGGGCGAGGGCGCTATCACAATGGCGTTCGCGCCCTTCACCGCCATCATCGCCTTGTTGATGGGCGTGGCCGCCGGGTTGGTCGACGGCGTCACCGCACCCACCACCCCAACCGGCTTGGCGTAGACGGTGAGGCCCCGCTCGGGTTCGTCACTGATGATCCCAACGCTGGTGCGACGCAGCAGGTCGCGCAGCGTACCGAAGGTCTTGCGTTGGTTCTTGATGATCTTGTCGGCCACGTTGCCCAAGCCGGTGTCGGCCACGGCCAGCTCGGCCAGCTCGGTGGCCCGGCCCTCTTCGTACAGCGACCACGCAATGGCCCGAACCGCCTGGTCGACCTCTTCCTGACTCGCGCCCGCGAACGCTTCCTGCGCTGCCCGCGCGCGCTTGACGATCTCGGCGGTGGTCGGTTCGGCATCGCTCATGAAATTCAGTATCCCAGATCAGTCGCCCCGGTTTACTGTGGGCTCCATCACGATGAGGAGGTTGTCCGGATGCCGCGAATTCCAGAGGTTGACCCTTCGACGGTTGCGCCACGGGTGAAGGCGACGCTCGATGCGCAGGAGGGGCTGTTCGGCGCGCCGTTGAAGAACCATCTTCTGTACGCCCACAACGAGGAGATTTTTCGGGGCGCCCGCGCCATGTGGGCGGCACTCGACAAGGCTGGCCTGCGGGATCCGACCCTCTCTGCGCTGGTCAACCGTCGGGTCGCCGCACGGGTGGGCTGTGTGTTCTGACAAGACATCAACGCTGCGGTCGCAGCAGACCTTGATGTCACCGAGGCGCAGCTCCTCACCATCGCAGAGGTGGAGTTCGATCGCGGGTTGTTCGATGAGAAGACCCTGACGGCGTTTGACTACGCCGATGCGATGACGGTCGACGACGCATCGGGAGCGTTCGTCAGCGACGAGCTCTTTGCACGGATCGAGGCCCAGTTCTCCACCGAAGAGATCGTGGTCCTCACCGAGCTCATCGCCTGGGAAAACGCCTCGGCCAGATTCAACCGCGCCCTCGGCGTCGAATCACAGAACCTCTGGAAGCGCTAAGTCGTATGGCTGGTGACGTGGTGATCGTTTCCGGGCCGCCGGGAGCCGGGAAGACCTCGGTTGCTGATGCTCTTGCTGCAGAGCTCGACCTCGGGGTCCACTTTGAGTCCGACTGGATGTACCGGTTCATCAAGGGTGGTTTCGTGGCGCCACACCTGCCGGCCTCGCAGGCGCAGAATGATGTGGTTATGGATACCTGCGTCGACGCGGTGGCCCGCTACGCCCATGGCGGATACACCGTGTTCTGGGATGGCGTGGTCGGCCCCTGGTATCTCGACCGAATCGTGGCCGCCCTCGCTCAGCATTCGCTCGAGGCCAGGTACCTCGTCCTTCGTCCCTCTCAAACGAACGCGCTGAATCGAGTGCGAGATCGAAACGGCTCAGACGACGTGGAAAGCGCCGAGACCATGTACGGCAAGTTCCTGCAGCTGGGCTGCCATGAGGACAACGTCATCGACACTGATGCCCCGCTCGAAGCAGTACTCGCTGCGTGCCGGACCGCGATGACTCAGCCCGGGTATCTCCAGACTTCGACCTGAGTGATGTAAAGAAATCAGGCACCGGACGTCTGCGGACGCGTGGGAGATCGTTGGTATTGCAGCGTTCCCAGAAGACTTGAGGCTTGACGGGCTCAGTTGGGTTTGTGTGTCACACCCGCTGATTACGCTGGGTCGAGCGGAGCTCGACCGGCCCCTTCGCACAGCTAGTTCCCAGCAACACCCCGGGCCGTCCTGAAGAAGCAGCACCAGCCAATCGTGGACGGTGCAGAACCTTTAGGAGGTTGTGATGGCACCGCCCTTCACCACCGAAACAACCATAGAACAGCCAAGTTCCCGCGTTTCGAGCGAGTCTGACACGCGTCCGCTGACGGACCAGCTTGTTGAAGCAGCCCATTTGTGGGCTTCAGGGCAACATCAGCTCATCATGCTGGCAGCCCGGTTCGCCGACAGCACCGAATGGGTCACCGCCGGATCACCAACCGCCGCCCACTGGCTCGCCGAAGCAGCAGACATCGAATCCTGCACCGCCCGCGAATGGATACGCATCGGCCGCAAACTCACCGACCTCCCCGCCACCGCCAACGCCTACAACAACGCCGAAATCAGCTACAGCAAAGTACGGACCCTTACCCGGCACGCCACCCCAGCAAACGAAACCGAACTGTTGGATATCGCCAAGAAGGTGCCCGCGTCCGATCTTGGACGCGCCATCGCCTACTGGCTCAACCAAAACACCAACCCCGAAGAACTCGAAGCCATCCAACACGACACGCGAAGCGTGAAATGGCGAACCGAACCCGACGGCATGATCCTGTTCACCCTCCGACTCCAACCACTCATCGCCGGAATGCTCATCGCGCTCCTCGGCACCATCGTCATGCGCAGCAAACCCCGCAAGAACCCGCGGACCGGCCAATGGCCCACCCTGGCCCAACAACACGCCGACGCCATCGAAGAAATCCTCACCAAAGGCGCCGGCAACATCGACACCGAAGTCATCATCCACGTCCGCGGCGACGGCAACACCCTCGACGACGGCACACCAATAACCAACACCGCCGTCGAGAACATCGCACCAGCGTCGTTCATCCGGGCACTCATCCACAACGACAAACGCCAACCGATCGACGCCACCAACCGACGCCGACACCCCACCACCCGACAAAAACGAGTCGTCAAAGAACGAGACCAAACCTGCATCGACTGCGGACGCGCCGACCTTCTCCACTACGACCACGTACCCGACCACACCCAAACCGGCCACACCATCACCACCGAACTCAAACTCCGCTGCTCACCCTGCCACGATGCTCGCCACGACAATGCCCGCCACAACAATGCCCGCCACCAACAGTGACCAGTTACACAACCTGTGCTGTGCTGGATTCGCCCGACGTGGTGACGATGGCTTCAAAGAGTGCCTCGACCACGGGTTGTCTTGGTCCGGGAGCGGTGCGGGCGATCTGGTAGACGTCGGGAAGCGGGTCGATGTCGACGCCGGGCTCCCAGGCCACCATGTCGTCCGCGATGTAGCGGGTACTCAGAATCGCCACGCCGAGGCCAGCCTCAACCGCCGCTCGCACTGCAGATGAGGACTGCCCCGAGAACACCACGTGATGATCGAGGCCAGCCTTTTCGAGCACGGGTTCAGCGATGGTGCCGTAGAAGCAGTCATCGCCGAAAACGATGAGCGGCACCGGACCGGAATCGTGGGGGCAGCCGGCGCAGGTCATCCAGTGAAGTTCTTCGGTCCACAAAAGGTGATCGTCGGAGCGCATCTCCTCGGCACTGGTTTGGAAGACCGCCACATCCACTTCGCCAGACTCGAGCTTGCCCGGAAGTCGCTGGCTCGCGTCGATGACAAACTCGACTGCGGTACTTGGGTGGTGGCGCTTGAACTGGCCGAGCAGGTCAGCCATGTGCGAGGTGGCCACCTCCTCGTCGGCGCCGAGCCGGACCGCTCCGGTGAGATCGGAACATTGCAAACGATCGGCGGCCCGGTCGTGGGTGGCAACAATCGACCGCGCATCGTCGATGAGGTTCCGGCCATCAAACGATGGACGGAGCGCACGGCCTTCGCGAATGAGCAGCTGCCGCCCGACCCGTTCCTCGAGCCGTTTGATCTTCCAGCTCACCGCCGACTGACTGGTGTTGAGCTCGCGGGCGGCCGCGGTCATGCCGCCATGATCGAGAACGGCCAGAAAGGTCCGCAGAGATTCGACGTCAAGCTGCATTTCTCAACTATGGCAGTTTGTCATTTAAAGTACAAGAACATGTCGCTGTTCATATAGGTCGATCGGGCGGATACTGAAGACATGAACCACCACACAGATGCCACCGACAACCTCAACCTTCTCCGCGACGCTATGGGTCCGGGATATCAGGTAGCGCTCTCGAACGAGGTTCTCTTCAAGAACCAGCCTGTTGTTGCGCCCACCCAAGTCAAACGCACCCGAAAACCCACCCCGGTGACCGTGCCCACTTCCCTAGGGTTGAAGAATGGACATCGCCGAGGCTTCCGAATCCGACCTCGGCGAACTGTTCTCACTCCAGCGTGCGGCCTTTGTTGATGAGGCCGTGCTCTACGGCACGCCGCATGTCCCCGCACTCGACGAGTCGTTCACCGAGTTCCAGGCACGCCATGAAGCCTCGAAAACACTGGTTGCCCGAGATGGTGCACGAATCACCGGGGCGGTGAGCGTCCGGCGCTACGAGAACCTTCCCGATATCGAACGGTTGATGACGGTGCCCGACCGGCGTGGTGAGGGTGTCGCGACGGCGTTGATGGCCGGAGCGGAGGAGGTAGCGGCTTCGCAAGGACACCTGGGAATCCAGCTCATCGTCGGCGAGCTGGCCGGTGATAACCAACGACTTTACGAACGGCTCGGCTACCGAATCACCAGCCGTTGGGAATCCACAGAGTTCGCCGGGCTGATCCTCTTGCGGATGACGAAGCACTTCTAAGAGCCGTTCTGCTGGGGTGTCCCACCGAGCACGCCGCTCAGACGGAGTGGCCTCGGATTCCGGCGATGAGCAGGTCGATGAGGTGCTCGTAGGTGTCGTCGAGGTCGTGGGGACGGGGGTGGCCATCTCCGGCTTCGAGCGACGCAAAACCGTGAAACGCGCTGCGGAGGGTGCGGGCCACGTGAACCTGGTCTTCTGCATCCAGCTGGTACGCCGCTAACGCCAGACCAAGGACATCAATGACCCGGTCTACGGCTTCTTCGAGTTCGGGGTCGCCGGCGCAGGGATAGCGATCGGTTGCGGCGTACACGCCGGGCCGTTCGATGACGAGCTGGCGCCATGCCCTACCCATCGCCCGAACAGCGTCGTCGCCGGCGACACCGACGGCAGCTTCGGTGAGTACGTCGGCCAGCACTCGCCGCGCTTCGAGACCCAGGCTTCGGATGAGATCGTCGTAGCCCTCGACGTGGCGGTACAGCGCCGGTTGGCTGATGTTGAGTTCTTTCGCGACCCGGGTGAGGGTGACCTCATCGATCCCCTGCTCGTCGGCAATCCGCGCCGCTGTTTCCACTACCAACTGCGTATCGACAGCGCCGCGCGAGTCGGGCGTTTCGGCGGGGGGCGTGCTGTGAGGTGCAGTCAAAGTCTGTCCATGTGTGGGGTCACGGCGACCATAGCGCTCCGGTTCGATCGGCCCGAAACGACCAACAAGTGTCACACGTCAGCGCTGTTGGGCCTGCAGTGCCGCGATGACGCAGACGTTGACGATGTCGTCGACGCTGGCACCTCGCGACAAGTCATGCATGACGCCGCCGACCCCCTGAAGGAGGGGCCCGAATGCCTGGGCTCCGCCGAGCCGCTCGGTGATTTTGTAGGCGATGTTGCCGCTGTCGAGATCGGGAAACACAAAAACGTTGGCGGTTCCGGCAACTGGCGAATCGGCGGCTTTCTGCTCGGCGATGGCTGGAACCCATGCGGCGTCGAACTGCAGCTCGCCGTCGACCGCCAGGTCGGGCGCCAGTTCTCGTACCCGCTCGGTCGCGGCAATGACCTTGTCGACCCGGGGGTGCTGTGCGCTGCCCTTGGTCGAGAACGACAACATCGCTACTCGGGGATCCTGCTCGGCCAGAGCAGCGAAAGTGTCAGCCGACGACACTGCCACCGCCGCCAGTTGCTCGGCGTCCGGGTCGGGCAGCACGCCGCAATCGCCGTACACGATTGGCGAACCATCGGGCAGAACAAAGAAGAAGCAACTGCTGATGGTCGAGGTGTCGGGGGCGGTGCCGAGGATTCGAATAGCGGCCCGCAACACGTCGGCCGTTGGGCGGCTGGCCCCCGCGACACAGGCGTCGGCAAGACCGGCACGGACCGCTGCGGTTGCCGCGTTGAGCGGGTCATCGAGATCGAGGGGCCGACCAACGAAACCCGGATGCTCCGCCGCGTCGCTCACGATTGCCGGCTCGATGTTTGCGACCTCGTCGAAGGTTGCGGCCGCATTATCCAGGACCCAAGCCTCGGCGAGTCCGTCGTCGTTCAAACGGCGGGCCGCTTCGGTGGCTCGATCATCGCCGGCGTCGGCCAGCACGATGCGTTGCGGGTTGGCTCGTGCCCGTTGGTACCAGTCATCGAGAATCGACATCTCGGCAGCCTAGAACGCCTTGATCAACCCTTGTCGTGCGAAGGGTTGGCGGCCAGCCAGGAGCCAACCCGGTCGAGAACCTGGTCGACCCTTCCGACCAGATCATCGAGGACGGCGTGGTCCGAGATAAGTGGTGGCGAGATGGTGAGCATGGTGGCGCCGCGATCATCGGGCCGGATCAGCAAGCGGGCGTCGCGCACGTAGCGTAACAGGATGCCCGATTGGAGCGCCTTGGCCTGCTCGTCGGACAAGTCGATGCCCGCATCGCGGTCGACGCCCAGCTCGATCGCATAGAAGTAGCCGGTGCCACGGACCTCTTTGACGTGTTTGTGGCTGGCGGCCAGACGGTGCAGCTTGTTGGCCAGACAGGCCTCGTTGTCGAGCACGTTCTGCAGCACGAACTCGCCGGCCATGGCCCGGATGTTGGCGACGGCGACCGCAGTGGCTACCGGGTGCCCTCCGAAGGTGGAACCATGCATGTAGGCGCCCCT
>CAZGVQ010000165.1:0-7649 GCA_964529355.1 uncultured Acidimicrobiales bacterium | reverse complement strand
CCCCCGGTGGGATTCGAACCCACGACCAATGGATTAAAAGTCCACTGCGCTAACCAGGCTGCGCCACAGGGGCAGAGTGATGGTATCGCTCCGTCCGGTGCTCTCCACAGGCGGAGAACCAATGGATACTTCCCGGTTTTGACTCAGGCTCGTCGGTCAAAGATGGCCAGCAGCGTCGGACTGATGGCAGCGATGACGAATGCATCGACCGGCCGGACGACCTCTCCGGTGAGCTCGCCAGATTTGAGCCGCTTGCTCATCTCCAGATGTACCGCAGCGAAGCCATCGTCGGCGAAGATTGAGAAAGGTTTGAGCATCGACCGGTCGATGGTTAGGGCGATGGCATCGGCACCTACTTCGCCGGAAACCTGCACTCGGCGACGATGAAACTCAATGGAGAGCTTCGTTTGCCCAAGCGGCATTTCGCCCTGAAGATCCTGGTTGCCGAATAGTCGCCCCGTCGCGGTGAGTTCGACCGGGCCGTTGTCGATGGTGCCGGCGATCACCGATCGGCGGGCCAACCATGCTTCGGATTGCAAGGTGACATCGTGATCGCCGACCCGTCCGAGGATGGTTGTTTCCGCAAAGGGTTTCTTCGCGATCTCGATCTCGACCACAATCACGTCTCCATTTTGCCGTTTTTCGCGCTAGTTGCGGCGCCCCTGTGCGATGGCGGTGGTGCGCGTGGTGAAGCCGTGGGTTGACCAGCGCTGCTTGTAGGCCATGTCCATACCGAGGTCATAGCTTCGGATGCCGGTGCGCTCGGACCGTTCGATCTCGGCTGATTGCAGCAGCGAACCGAGCGACAGGTGCCGATGCGACGCCGCATAGCTGATTTGGAGCCCTCGGTATTCCTGACCCCTCATGTGTCCCAGGATGTAGCCGACATCTTCACCGTCGACCCGGGCAAAGAGCACGCGAAGGCGATCGATTCCGACGCGGTCGAGCATCCTCCGGTAGAACCCCTGCAACGTGGGCTCGATGATCCCCGAGCCCTCGAGTCCCTTCCAGCTGCGAGCTTCGACATCGACGATCCTGGCGAAGATGTCCTGAAGAGTCGGATCCTGGTCGGCCAGCGGATCGATGATGTCGACACCCTGTTCGGCACAGCGATTGGCGATCCGTCGTCGCTCCCGACGTTGCTTCGAGGTCTCATGGTCGCGGAACGACGGGATGTCGATACGACACCGGGTCATGGTGGGTCCGGCGTACAGGGTGAAGCGATCCTGGAGTCGCGAGCGCACCGCGGTCTCGACCAATCCGTCAGGGGCGAGGCCGGTGAGGAGCACGAGATCCCACGAAGGGTCCTCGAGCAATGCCTCGCCCAGTTGATCGACCAGCAGTTCGGGTTGCCCGCCGATGATTGGCGAAGCGAAGCCCCACATCGAATCGGGCGGAAGAAGCACCGTGGCGCCGTCGGCGTCATCGGAACGGGTCAGCACGATGAACCCGGCATCTGAACGGCGAATCCACGGTTCGCGGTCGACTGCCCATACCGCCATAGAGGGCAGAAGCCAGTCGCTCGATGAACACGCGACATCGATCTCCGGAGAAAGGTCGGTTCCGAGCGCGCCGGTCTGGTCGACCGCGTCGTCGTACTCCTGGAGCGCCGCCTCGAATTCCTCGATGGTCAGTTCTTTGAGACCCACTGATCTCCAAAGGTAATTCAACAAGGCGCTTTGGCCAGGTGAGCGTTACTCTCGTCGCACGCCCGTCACTTCTTCAGCCGTCGGGTTCGTTGCTGTCACAGCAACGGCCGACAGCTTCGGATGGCATGACCGTCTTGGTGTTCTCGCTTCTCCAATGAATCAACTCACAGACCAACAGGCCGCTTGGTACGCCGAGACCGTCGGCAAGCTCTCGGCCAACGTCCAATCGGTGGTGCGCGGAAAAGACGCGCAGGTTCGTATGGCGCTGGTCTGTCTGCTGGCCGAGGGCCATCTGCTTATCGAGGATGTGCCCGGTACTGGAAAAACAACGCTCGCAAAGTCCGTTGCCGAGTCGATCGCCGGCTCGTGGAAGCGAGTGCAGTTCACGCCCGACCTACTGCCGTCCGACGTCACCGGCGCCCAAATCTTCAATCAGGTCACCGGGTCGTTCGAGTTTCACCCCGGCGCGGTTTTCGCCAACATCGTTCTGGCCGACGAAATCAACCGAGCGTCGCCCAAAACCCAATCCGCGCTTCTTGAAGTTATGGAGGAGCGACAGCACACCGTCGATGGCGAGCGCTATGCCCTGCCCCGACCCTTTGTGGTCGTCGCCACCCAGAACCCGGTCGAGCAGGATGGCACCTACCGGCTTCCCGAAGCGCAACTCGATCGCTTCTTGATGAAGATCAGCCTCGGCTACCCCGATCACAACGCGGAGCTTCAGGTGCTCGGAGCAACCAATGAGGCGGTCGCGCCGGTCGACGCGCTGACGCCGGTGATGTCCGCGAGCGATGTCGCCGACCTCATCACGATGGCCGGCGGCGTGTACGCGGCCGAACCGGTGCAGAGCTACATCATCAACCTTGCTGAGGCCACGCGACGGCGTCCAGAGTTCAAGCTCGGCGTGAGCACTCGCGGATGCATCGGCCTGCTCAAGGCAGCGCGAGCTTTCGCAGCGTCGGTTGGTCGACCGTATGTGACACCCGATGACGTCAAGACCCTCGCCGCCCCGGTGTTCACCCATCGCATCATCTTGTCGAATGAGGCCGAACTGCAGCAGATCAGCACGGCACACGTCCTCGAACGGATCCTCGAAGAAGTACCACCACCGGTTCTTCGCGCGGAGTAGCGATGGCAAGGCTCCGATCGATCACCAATGCCGGTTGGGCGGTACTGATCATCGGCGTAGCCTGCTATTTCGGCGGCTGGTGGTTGGGATGGCTCGAGCTCATGATCGTGGCTGCGGGCTGCGGGATCGTTCTCGTCTTCGCGCTCATCGCTGTTCTGGGCCGGTTCCCCTACGCGATCGAGCGCTCCATCGAGCCTCGGCGCCTCACGGTGGGTCAGGACGCGTTTGGGTTCCTCGAGGTTTCCAACACGGGTCGGGTGCGAGCCTTCCCACGGACGGCCAGCGACGCGTTCGGCGACCGTCCGATTCCGGTGAAGTTGCCTGCGCTACGGGCTGGGGCCACTCACGATGTCCGTTACCCGCTGCCCACTGACGCCCGCGGCATCTTCGATGTTGGTCCGGTGACCGTTGCCCGCGCCGATCCGTTGGGCCTGCTCCGACGCGAACGAACCTACGGTGAGGTCGATCAGTTCTGGGTCTACCCACGCACGCATACCCTTCGACTTTCGGCAGCGGGAATCACCAAAGATCTCGACGGTCCCACGTCGGACAGCTCGCCGCAGGGTGGCGTGGCGTTTCACACCATCAGACCCTATGAAATGGGCGACGATTATCGCCTGGTGCACTGGCGGTCGACCGCCAAGCGCGGCGGTGAGCTGATGGTGCGTCACTTCGTTGATAACCGTCGTCCGCAGCTGACCGTGGTTCTCGACACACTCGCGGAGTCCTACGACGTTCCCGAGTCTTTCGAGTTGGCCGTCGAGGTGGTGGCCTCGCTCTCCGCTGCTGCACAACGGGTTGGGATGCCAGCGAGTCTCCATGGCGCAACCGCGACAGGAGACGCATTCTCGGGCGCATCGCTTGGCGCCCACCTCGACGAGGCCGCAGCGGTGCAGTTGCAGCCGACCGTCGCCGTGAGCGACCTTCTCTCCGCGCTTTCTCGCGCCACCGCCCAGACCACAACCCTCGTGTTGGTGACCGGGCCGGCCGACGCTGCGGCCATCGACGTTGCGATGCAACCCGTGCGTCGCATCCCAAACCTCATGGTCATCCGCTGTGCACCCGATGGCGCCGACGTTCCTTCGCCGCACCCGTCGATGCAGACACTCGACGTCGCCTCCGGCGCGCAGTTCGTCGCAGCGTGGGATGTATCGCAGCGATGACCTCGGCTGCAACGGGCGCTGCGAGCCCATCGACCCGTCTGACCATCCGACGTCAGGTAGAGGCCGGCCTGGTCGTGGCGTCGGCACTTGCAGCCACGGCGGGCTTTGGTTCGGTGTTCTTGTCGTGGTCGTTTTTCGCCACGGCCGCGATCGGCGTGACGGTGGTGCTGGCAATCGTGTTGGTCGTCGTCCGCGCCGGCTACCGGCTTCCGGTGTCGTTGGCTGCGTCGCTCCTCGCCTACCTGATTTTGGGCACGCTGCTCATCGAGGTGGGCGTGTCGCCCGATGCCCTTGCCGAGTTTGTTCGCTCCTCGATCAACGGTTGGTCAACGTTGCTCACCACCGCGGCGCCGTTGCCGGTCGAGGGCGCTGCCGCCGCGGTTCCTTTTGCGGTGGCGTGGTTCGGTGCGCTGCTAGGCGCTGAGCTGGCGCTGCGTTCGGACCGCACCGTCCTCCCGCTGCTTGGCCCGCTCGGCTCCCTCGCCCTGACCGTGTTGTTTGGGGTGGACGACACCGCGGTCGTTCGGTGGAGCGCAGGAGCATTTCTCATCCTCGCCCTGGTCTTTCTGGCACTGCGCTCACAGCTGAGTTGGTTTGGACCGTCAGCCGCGACCGGCCGCCCGGCGCCCGGGAGAGCCTTGTCGGCGCTGGCGCTTGTCACGGCCAGCGCAGTCCTGGCGCCGCTGCTCGCACCGCATCTTCCCGGCGCCGACGATCGTCAACGGTTCACGCTGCGCGAAGAGGTGGACGTCGACTTTGACATCCGGCAACTTTCGTCGCCGCTGTCAGCACTCAAGGGGTCCCTCACCGAAGAGCGAGCTGACGAAGTGGTGTTCAACATTGCCGGCCCTGCCACCGACCGGGTCCGCTTTGCGGTGCTCGACGCCTATGACGGCTCGGTCTGGAGAATCGCTCGAAGCGCCAACGGCAACGAGTTTGTGCGTACGGGCAGTGTGCTCCCCGATGTTGACGCGCAAGATGATGAAGCCCAGACCTGGTCTCATACCATCACCATCGAAAACCTTGATGGCTTCTGGATTCCCAGCGTCGGAGTCCCCGCAACGCTGGTGTTCAACACGACCTCCACCGACATCGTGGGCCGCGATCCGGCCGAGTTGGTGCGATTCGACGACCAGTCGGGTTCGGTGTTGCTCGCCGCCGAGCTTCGTCGCGGTCTGACCTACCGCATCGATTCCTACCCGGTTCGTCGACCCTCTGACGCCGAGCTCGCCTCTCTCGAGGTCTGGCAGGGCGGCTCGCGGCTCACCACCGTTCCCGACAGCGTCGCGCAGCTCGGAGCAGTCGCCGAACGGATCACCCGGGGCCGCGATTCGCCCTTCGGGAAGGCGGCGGCGCTCGAAGCGTTTTTCGCCGAGCAATTTTATGAGGCCGATTCGCCCACTGGGCACACCGCCCGCCACCTCGTCGACCTGTTCAGTCGAGACGAATTGTCGGCGTTCGACGAGCGGTATGCCGCTGGCTTTGCCGTGCTGGCGCGACTTGTTGGTCTGCCTTCCCGGGTCGTGGTCGGCTACCGGTTACCAACCGGGATGTCAGAGGACACGCCGGTATCGGTGACCTCGGGTGATATCGAAGCGTGGGTGGAGATTGCATTCGAGGAGTTCGGCTGGGTGCCCTTCGATGCTGGTCCCGACGAAAACCGCACGCTCAACTCGGTGGGTGGTACGGATCGGCGCCAAGACAGCAGTGCGGCCCCTCCGCCGCCTCCGCAGCGCCGCGAGCCGATTCCACAAACCACGGTGCCGCCCGACGAGGACTTCGAACAGGACGATGAAATGGAAGACGAGGCCGCGTCTTCGACGTTCGCGACCCCCGTGCTCGTCGGCGCCGGTGTTCTTCTGATTCCGCTCCTGCTCTTTATCGGGTTCGCCGCGTTTGTGATGGGCGCCAAGCGGGTTCGTCGCCGGCGTCGTGAGCAGGCGTCTTCCACCGCAGGCCGAGTCGACGGTGCATGGCAGGAAGTGGTCGATCGATCCACCGATGCCGGAATCGGCCTGGAACCGGGGCTCACCGTGCGCGAAGCCGCGCAACGGGTGGCCATCGAGCGTCCGGCGGCGACTCAGCCCGTGGGCGCGCTTACCGAATTGGTCGAGCGGGCGGCGTTTCACCCGGTCGAACCAGCTCAGGCAGTTGCCGACGAAACGTGGTCGTTGGCCGACCGCGCCATGGCCGGGATCGAGGATGGCGAGTCGTTGCGCGATCGCGTCCGACGATCGCTCAGCACTCGTTCGTTGCGCCGTTAGCTCAGCGGGTAGCGCAGACATTCTGGGTCGGGTCGGAGGAGACTCCGTTCGTCACGGTCGCAACGTTGATGCACGGGCTTTCGTCGGCATCGAGTCCGCTGATTTCGATACTCGGCGACTCCACCGTCTCGAAGGGGATTCCGGGGGTGTCGGTCCGTACCACCCTCCAGGTGGTGCCGGACTCGTCGGTCGCTCCAGTCGGGATGCTCCACTCAAAGAGCACGGTGTCCTGATCGAGAAAGACGCCGGTGAGTGCATCGGGTGGGTCAGGCGTCGGAATGATCTCGACCTCGTCGTCCTCCGGTTCGAAGTCCCCATCCTCGCGCTCGGGCTCAACATCCCCACTTGCGGTCAGGATGGTCCAGCCGATGAAACCACCGAGCAGGATCAGGACGGCCAGAGCGAGCATCGTGACTCGGGCACGCTTGGCTTCGACGGCCGAGCTCGTGGGGTCAAGACCCGCAGTGTCGGTTTGGCCGGTAGCGATGGGGTCAACCGGTTCACTTGGGTGATGAGCCGGCGGGCGTGGGGCGACGGGAGCCGAAACTTCGGGTAGCTCGGCTGGTACATGCGTGCGGTCCTCGTCGACGATCGGGCCGCCACCCTTGAGTGGTAGCGGTGCTTCGTTCTCGACGATCACCTCGCTCAGCCGAAGCCCTTCTTGCTTCTGAATCAACTGCAGACGCCGAGCCACCTCGGCGGCACTCGAAGGGCGGAGGGTCGGGTCCTTTTGCATCAGATCGGAAATGACCTCATGCAGCGCGGTGGGAATGTCGGTGCGCGGGATTGGCGGATAGGGCTCGGTGAGCACCTTCATGATGAGCGAGCCGATGGAGTTGGCGTTGAACGCGTTGGTGCCGGTGAGCAGCGTATAAAGCGTGGAACCCAGCGAGTACAGGTCGGCCTGAGGGCCCGGCTCTTTTTCGCGGAGGACCTCTGGCGACGCATGGGACGGCGTGAACGACAGCCCGACGGTGGTCTCGTTCATATTTTCAGAACTGGCGAACGCCGAGATTCCAAAGTCTCCCAGCATCCGCTTTTCGTAGCTGTCGATGAAGAGATTGTCAGGCTTCACATCGCGATGGACGATGTCGGCGCGATGTGCCGACTCGAGCGCCGAGGCAATCTCGACACCGGTTTGGAGGACCTCGCTCACCGACATCGGACCGCTCTGCTTGACCAACGCACCGCAGCTTCCGCCCGGATAGAAGGGCATCACCAGGTATGGCTCGCCGGATTCGGCAAATCCCGAGTCAAAGACGGTCACGATGTTGGGGTGCTGCGAAACCCGGCCCATCGTCTGGCACTCGCGGGTGAAGTGGCGCCGGGCCCGATCGTCGACGCCTTCGACATCGAGGACCTTGATCGCAACCGTACGACCATGGCGCGGGTCGCCAGCTCGATACACCGTGCTGAAGCCGCCGCCACCGACCGCTTCAAGATC
>CAZGVQ010000164.1:0-7664 GCA_964529355.1 uncultured Acidimicrobiales bacterium | reverse complement strand
GCCCTGACTCCCATCCCAAAGACGACCACCGGCACGACGAGGACATCGATACCGGACTGATCCGCTGGTATCGGCTGCGAGCCATTGGAACCTGGAAGACAGCGCAGGTCACGCCCCTCGCAGAGATGCTGGCCAATCATCCGGCGTTCACCCGGGGCGGCCACCCGGCACCATCGTTTGCGGTGATGAACGACGTGTTGTCGATGGGTCGATACGACCCGCCGCGTGCGGCCGGCATCGAGTTCCCGCCGATGCAGCTCGACCGCTCCGATTGGCCTGAGGTGCGTCTCGAACTCATCTTGCGCCGGCCTTCCTTGGTCGACACCCCCGTGCCCGATGAGGTCACGACATTGCAGGGTCTCGACGAGTGGTGGCAGGACACGTTGAACTCCTTCAGCCTCGCCGCCCGCGAACATCAGCGGGCGCTGATCTTCTCGGCCGGGAGCGACATGGCAGGACTCACCTATGACACACCCGAGTGGTACGTGGCGCAGGCCAAGGTCCATGCCCTCATGGCCAACATGCTGCTGACGCTCGAGACTTACGACGCCAAGTGATGGCTACTCAGCCATTGGGTCGATTGGTTCCGCGTCCCACAGCTGCACCTGCGGCTCATCGCCGTAGAGCAGCGCGGCCGGGCTCTGCTTGTCGATGTTCCCGGTGAGGCCCCGGTACATGCCCAGGCCGCACAGTTGGCGAAGTTGGGGACTGAAGCTGGCCATGATTTCGGGCGGTGTGCCGAGCTGAATGTTCTCCTGCTGGCGAATGAACCCGGCGCAGTAGTTCATGGCAACGCCGACCCGCACCGAGTCAGAGATATTGGCGCCACCGCCGTGCCAGGTGCTGCCGTGCCAAACGAGGACGCTCCCTCGCCGCATCTCGGCGGGAATGGTTTCGATCACCTCGTCGCCCGGGTCGAAGTAGTTGGGGTTTTGCCAGCGGTGGCTGCCGGGCACCAGGCGGGTGGCGCCGTTGGCTTCGGTGAAGTCGGTGAGCGCCCACATGGAGTTGCACACGGTCGCGACGTGCGGTTTTTCTAGCGGCTGTGCCTGATCGTCGGCGTGGATGACCTGCGCGGTTTCGCCCGGGGCGAGCGAGATGGATGCCAACGATGAGATGAGGCACTCGCTGCCGATGACGCCTTCGACGAGTTCGAGAACCTGTGGCTGGGCCGGCACCTCCTGCCAGATTTCACCATGGGCGAGCAGGTTGTAGGTACGGGTGGTGCGGTTGCCCTCGAATCGGTTGTCGGCAGGTTGGCGCTCGAGGGCGGCTTCGAGTCGGTGTACGTCGGCGAGCAGCGCGTCGACGAGATCATCCTCGATAGCCCCTTCGACGATGGTGTAGCCCTCCTCGCGTAGCTGTTCGTGATGCGGTTCGAGATCTGGTGCAGCCATCCGATGAGGGTACCCTCGGCCCATGGCCAACCTCATCGCCTCGGTATTCAACGATGTCATCGGCCCGGTCATGCGAGGCCCATCGAGTTCGCACTCAGCAGCGTCGGTGCGTATTGGTCGGTTGGTGCACGATCTGCTCGACGGTGTACCAGACCAGGTCGATATCGCCTACGACACGCTTGGTTCGTTGGCCACCACCCACGAGAGCCAGGGCACCGACATGGGGTTGTATGGCGGGATGCTGGGATGGGAGGCCGACGACCCCCGGTTGCCCGGATCCCCAACCGAACTCGCAGGTCGAGGCACCGACATAACGATCACCAAGTCCGAGCTGGGCGACCCACACCCCAATACCTACCGCCTCGACGTTCGGTGCGGCGAGCAGCGCCACCAGGTCGTGGCATTGTCGACCGGCGGCGGGATCATCGAAGTCATCGAGATCGACGGCAACCCGGTTCGGTTCTTCGGCGACTACGTAACCACCGTGATCTTCACCGACGGTGACGCTGGCGATATCGCCGGATCGATCGACGAGCTCAACGCAGCCGACAGCTGGTCGACCTCGGGCAACCTCATCCTTGCCCTCTCGCAGAAGCCGCTCGACATCGACGGCATCACGGGTTCGTCGGCCGTGCTGATGGTGCGCACGCTTCGCCCGGTGCTCCCGGTGCTGTCGCGAGCAGACCTGTCGGTGCCGTTCGACAACGCGTCGGAGATGGATGGCGATCTCGACGGTCTGCCGTTGTCGGACTGGGCACTGGCATATGAGTGCGCCCGCGGCGGAATCGATGAAGACGAGGCGCTCGATCAGGCGAAGCGGATTCTGGCCATCATGCGAACCGGGGTGGAGATCGGCGTGGCTGGCACCGAATACGCCGACCGGATCCTCGGCTGGCAATCGGGAAACTTCGCCGAGATGACCAAGGCCGGTTCCCTGCTCGACGGTGGGCTGCTCAACCAGATGATCATCTACGTCACGGCGCTCATGGAAGCCAAGAGCGCGATGGAGGTCATCGTTGCCGCACCAACCGCGGGCGCCTGCGCGACGTTCCCGGGAGCGTTGCTGGCCACCATCGATGCCGTCGAAGCCGATGACGAGGCCGCCGCGCGGGCGCTGCTTGCCGGCGGCCTGATCGGCGTGTTTGTCACCAACCGGTCAAGCTTTGCCGCTGAGGTTGGCGGGTGCCAGGCCGAGACGGGCGCCGGTGCGGCTATGGCTGCGGCGGCACTCGTGGAACTTGGCGGTGGATCCGCCTCGCGCTCGTTGTCCGCTGCGAGTCAGGCAATCCAGAACGTGTTGGGCCTTATCTGTGACCCGGTGGGCAACCGGGTTGAGGCGCCGTGTCTTGGCCGCAACGTGAGCGGCGCTGCCAACGCGCTGAGCTGCGCAAACATGGCACTGGCGGGATACGACCACGTGGTGCCGTTCGATGAGGTGCTCGACGCTCATAAATCGGTGAGCGACCTCATGGCAAGAGAACTCAGATGCACCGGCCTCGGCGGCCTGGCGGTAACGCCAACGGCCCAGAAGATCGAACTCGACCTATCGCGACACAAAAACGTCTAACCGCGGGGCACATCGATCCACGGAACGTCTTTGTCGACTCGGGGTTCGCCGGGGAGGCCCAGTACCTGTTCGCCGAGGATGTTCTTCATGACCTCGGTGGTGCCGCCTTCGATGGTGTTGGCCCGGGCTCGCAGGAAGGCGTAGCCCACGCTGGTGCCGGTGAGGTCGGTGGATTCGGGACGGCGGAACGTGTAGTCGAAGTCGATCTGGCCAGCCATGCCCTGCAGGTCGACCGCAGCTTCGGAGATGTCCTGGTTGAGGATGGCCATCACCGCTTTGCCCACTGAACCTTCGGGTCCAGGGTTACCCGATTTCGCGGCCTGGGCAGCCCGCATGTTGGTGAGGCGCAGCACCTCGGCGCGGGTCCAGAGTTTCATGACCCTGTCGCGTTCGGCGGGGGAGCTTACGTGGCCGCCCTTGGTGAACACGTCCATCAGGTACGCAATCGGGCCGCTACCTCGCTGAGGTGCGCGGTTGCCGCCGCCGCTTCCGCCGATGGCGGTGCGCTCGTTCATCAGCGTGGTGAGCGCTGCTCGCCAGCCCTCGCCCTCGGCCCCGATGCGGTGGGCGTCGGGCACGCGCACGTCGGTCATGAACACTTCGTTGAACTCGGCCTCGCCGGTGATCTGGCGAAGTGGCTGCACGTCGACGCCATCGGCCTTCATGTCGAGGGCGAAGTAGGTCATGCCGCGGTGCTTGCGCACATTGGGGTCGGTGCGGGTCACCAACATGCCCCAGTCGGCGATGTGGGCCAAGGTGTTCCACACCTTCTGGCCATTGACGATCCACTCGTCGCCATCCTTGATGGCCTTGGTGCCCAGGCCCGCAAAGTCGGAGCCGGCGCCGGGCTCGGAGAACAGCTGGCACCACTTCTCTTCGCCGGTGAACATCGGACGAAGAAACCGCTCCTTCACGGCATCGTCGCCGTGGGTGAGGATGGTGGGCCCGGCAAGAAACATGAAGAACTGGGCCGGGTTCATCGGCGGAGCGCCAGCCTCATGGAGGCGCTTGTTCACCACCTTCTGCAACTGTGGAGCGAGGTCCATGCCGCCGAAGCCCTTTGGTCCCTGCACCCAGGCCAGCCCGGCGTCATATTGGTGGCCGCGAAACTCTTCGTAGCTCTCGGTGCTCGGGTCATGCTCCGCCAAGAGGGCGTCAAGGGCGTCTTCTACCTGTTGTACATCGGTGCTCATGGCCGACATATTGCCAGTTCTACTCGCAACACGGTTAACCGATTGGGTCTTGGTTGTGCCCAGCTTGGCGAGTCGGGCGGCTGGTCCGCTGCGACGAAATGCCCAGAAACGTGAAAGGCTCTGGCGATGCATTTGTCGCGTGATGGGGGCGAGGCGTAGTGACCGACCTGGCTGTTCTGGCGTGCTTGCTCGCGCTGGTGTCCCTCAGCCGCGATCGAATTGCCCGATGGCCACTGACGCCACCCATGCTCTTTGTGGGCGCGGGTCTGCTCCTTGGCCCGGCGGCCCTCGGGGTTCTCGAGGTCGAGCTTGGCGACGAGTCGCTCAAACTGCTCACCGAGCTCACGCTGGCGATGCTGTTGTTTTCCGATGCGTCGCGCATCGACATTGTGGCTCTGCGCGAGGAGATCAAGCTTCCCGCCCGCCTGCTCGGCATTGGTCTCCCGATCACCATTGCCATGGGCACCGTGATCACGTCGCTGCTCCTGACCGATCTCAGTCTTGCGGAAGCCGCATTGGTGGCGGCCATACTTGCGCCCACCGACGCGGCCCTGGGTCAGGCAGTGGTGTCCGACAAGCGGGTTCCCGTCCGAATTCGCCAAACCCTCAATGTCGAATCCGGCCTCAACGACGGACTCGTCGTGCCGGTCATCGCTGTCCTGCTGGCAGTTTCGCTGGGCGACGAGATCGAGTCCGGCGCCTCGCTTCTTGGCGAAGCGGCCACCGAAGTTGGTCTCGGTGTGTTGGTTGGGGTGGCCGTCGGTTCAACACTTGGTGTGGTGGCGGGCCGGGCGCATCGCAGCGGCTTTGCCGACTCGGAGTCGCTCCGTCTCGTGATTGCCGGCGGGGCAATCGGTACCTTTGCGCTCGCCTCGGTCATTGGCGGCAACGGTTTCATCGCGGCATTCGTCTGCGGCCTTGCGCTCGGCACATTCCGTCGAGAACGGTTGGCCCATCACGGCGACTTTGCCGAGGACCTCGGCCAGCTCGGAGCCTCGGCCTCGTTCGTGCTCTTCGGAGCGCTGCTGGCTTGGCCCGCGCTCGAGGTACTGACCGTGGCGGTGGCCGTGTGCGGTCTGCTGACCCTCACCCTCGGCCGAATGATCCCGGTGGCGATATCGCTCACCGGTAGCGGGCTTCGTGCGCCCACGGTTGCGTTCCTCGGCTGGTTCGGACCGCGCGGCCTCGCGTCGATGCTCTTCGGACTCCTGATCGTGGTCGAAAAGGGCGAAGCGGCTGGCCAATTGCAGTCGATCGTGTCCTTTGTCGTGTTGTGCTCGGTGGTCTTGCACGGCCTCTCCGCAGCACCCGGTGCCGCCCGGTACGCGGCCTGGTTCAACGCCAACAAGGATCAGACAATGGAGGAGGCCAATCACGCGACCGAACATCGGATTCGCTGGCGTCCTCATCTCCCTCACCTCCCAAGGCACGAACGCAGCGGGGACAACGCAGGGTAGGTTCGCGCCGACGGAGAAAACGAAAGGAGCTTCCCCGCCGGTTGGCGAGGAAGCTCCCACGTTCAGCACCCGCTTGCGCGGGAGTGATTGGTTGTACTGCCTGATCTAGGCCAGATCGAAGCGATCCGCGTCCATGACCTTCGCCCACGCTGCAGCGAAGTCGTTGGCGAACTTCTCGCCAGCGTCATCGGCTGCGTAGACATCGGCGATGGCCCGCAGGATGGAGTTGGAGCCGAACACCAGGTCGTTGCGGGTTGCCGTCCACTTGTCGGCGCCGCTGGAGCGGTCCTTGCCTTCGAACACGCCTTCGGCGCTGGTGGATGCGGTCCACTCGGTGTCGTAGTCCATCAGGTTGACAAAGAAGTCGTTGCTGAGGGTTCCGACGTTGTCGGTGAGCACACCGTGGTTGTCGGTGCTGACTCCGAGTACCCGGAGACCGGCGACCAACACGCTCATCTCAGGAGCGCTGAGGCCCAGGAGCTGTGCCTTGTCGACCAGCAGATGCTCGGCAACCTGTGCGTTGCCCTTGCCCAGGTAGTTCCGGAAACCATCCCAGCGAGGCTCAAGCCACGCAAAGGACTCTTCATCGGTCTGTTCCTGCGTGGCATCGCCACGACCGGTGCTGACCGCAACCGACACGTTGTTGCCGCCAGCCGAGGCTGCGGCTTCAACGGCGGCTGCGCCACCGAGCACGATGAGGTCGGCCATCGACACGTCGACGCCGACGCTCGACTGCACACCTTCGAGGGCGGTGAGAACCGCACCGAGGGCGTTGGGATTGTTTGCTTCCCAACCGCTCTGTGGCGAAAGACGAAGGCGGCCACCATTGGCGCCGCCGCGCTTGTCGCTCTGACGGTAGGTGGATGCTGAAGCCCATGCGGTGCTCACCAGATCGGTGATGCTGACGCCGCTGGCCATGATGGCTTCCTTGACGGTTGCTGCATCGGCATCGCTGAGGGCGGTACCGGCGGGAATCGGATCCTGCCAGAGCTGCTCTTCGGCGACCTCAGGGCCGACACCCAAACTGTGAGGACCCATGTCGCGATGGGTGAGCTTGTACCAGGCCCGGGCGAACGCATCGTCGAGCAGCGACTGATCGTCGCGGAAGCGCTGGCTGATCTCGTTGTAGATCGGGTCCATCTTCATGGCCATGTCGGCGGTGGTCATCATCGGTGCGTGGAACACGTCCTCGCGATGGGCGTCGGGCACGGTGCCAGCGAGTGCTGGAGCGTGCCACTGCTTGTGACCCGCTGGGCTCTCGGTGAGCTCCCAGTCGTTGTCCATGAGGGTCTCGAGGTAGTTGTTGTCCCACTTAGTTGGCGTGGAGTTCCACGCACCTTCGAAACCACTGGAGGTGGTGTGGAAGCCGACGCCGGATTCGTAGTCGTTCTTCCAGCCGATGAGCTGCTGCTCCATCGGGGCACCCTCGGGCTCAGCGTTGACCATGTCTTCGGGGCCCGCACCATGCATCTTGCCGAAGGCGTGACCGCCGACGACCAGCGCAACGGTCTCTTCATCGTTCATGGCCATGCGGCCGAAGGTCTCGCGAATGTCGCGGCCCGATGCCACCGGATCCGGGTTGGCGTTGGGGCCTTCTGGGTTCACGTAGATGAGGCCCATCTGCACGGCGCCGAGTGGCTCCATGAGTTCGCGATCGCCGCTGTAGCGCTCGTCGTCGAGCCAGATGCTCTCGGGGCCCCAGTAGATGTCGTCTTCGGGCTGCCAGACGTCTTCGCGGCCGCCGGCGAAGCCGAAGGTCTTGAAACCCATCGATTCGAGGGCGACGTTACCGGTGAGGATCATAAGGTCGGCCCAGGACAGCTTGCGACCGTACTTCTTCTTGATGGGCTCAAGCAGCAGGCGTGCCTTGTCGAGGTTGACGTTGTCGGGCCAGCTGTTCAGCGGAGCGAATCGCTGGGTACCGGTGGCGCCGCCACCGCGACCATCGTGGGTCCGGTAGGTGCCGGCCGAGTGCCAGGCCATGCGGATGAAGAACGGTCCGTAGTGTCCGTAGTCGGCGGGCCACCAGTCCTTCGAGTCGGTCATCAGG
>CAZGVQ010000163.1:2083-7686 GCA_964529355.1 uncultured Acidimicrobiales bacterium | reverse complement strand
AGCCAGTTCTGGTGGGGCGGCATCCTCGTGGGCCTTGTCATTCCGGCGGCGCTCGTCATCCTCACCCTGGCCCTCGACATTTCCAGCGCAGTTCCTGCGGCGATCGCCGGAGTGCTGGCGATCATCGGTCTGTACGCCTACGAAGACTCCTTTGTGCGGGCCGGCCAGTCGGTACCGCTCTCGTAACCAGAAACGACCTATGACCGATTTTTCCAAGTACCCGCCGCACGCTGAGTGGCACGACTGGTCCGAGCTTGATGCCAAGGCGTGGCCCGACAAGGTCGAGCGCAAATACACCCTCATACCCACCACCTGTTTCAACTGTGAGGCAGCGTGTGGGCTCGTGGCGTACTTCGATCAGGAGACCGACGAGATCACCAAGATCGAAGGCAACCCCGAACACCCCGCCAGCCGCGGCCGAAACTGTGCGAAGGGCCCGGCAACCCTGAATCAGATCTATGACCCCGAGCGGGTTATGCACCCGATGAAACGAGTGGGGGAGCGGGGCTCGGGTCAGTGGGAGCGCATCAGTTGGGATCAAGCGCTCGATGAGGTGGGCGAGCGAATTCGCAAGGCCATCATCGAAGAGCGCCGCAACGAAATCATGTATCACGTCGGTCGACCCGGCGAGGACGGCTACACCGACCGGGTGCTCAAGGCCTGGGGCGTCGACGGCCACAACAGCCACACCAACATCTGCTCGTCCAATGCTCGCATTGGCTACCAGAGCTGGATGGGTCACGACCGGCCGTCGTCGGATTTCGCGAATGCGAAAGTAATCTTCCTCATCTCGGCGCATCTGGAGTCGGGTCACTATTTCAACCCGCACGCCCAGCGGATCATCGAAGCCCAGGAGAACGGGGCCAAGGTCATCTGTGTCGACCCTCGCCTCTCCAATACCGGCGCCAAGGCCGACTACTGGCTACCCACCTGGCCGGGCACCGAACCGTTCCTGCTGCTTGCGATCGCTCGGGAGCTCATCGAGTCAGAGACCTGGAACGCCAGCTTCATGGAGCGCTGGACCAACTGGGAGACCTATCTCACCCAGAAGCATCCTGGTCGCCCGGTCGAGTTCAGCCAGATGCGCGAAGCGCTGCTCGAGGAGTACGCCGAGTACACGCCCGAGGCCGCCGAGCAGAAGACCGGCATCGATGCGGCCACCATCCGCGAAATCGCCGAAGTGATCGGCGACAACCCCACCAAGTTTGCGTCGCATAACTGGCGGGCTGCGGGTGCGGGACACATGGGTGGCTGGCAGGTTGCCCGGTGCCTCTTCTTCCTCAACGTGCTCACCGGGTCGGTTGCCACCAAGGGCGGTACCGCCGGCAACGGCATGAACAAGTTCAAGACGCCGGCCCCGATGGGTGCTCCGAACACCCACGACTGGAACGAACTCGAGTGGCCCAAGGAGTTTCCGCTGGCCTACCACGAGATGTCGATCCTGCTGCCGCACTTCCTCAACGAGGGACGGGGCAGTCTCGAGGTGTACTTCTCGCGCGTGTACAACCCGATCTGGACCAACCCCGACGGGTTCTCCTGGATGGAGGCCCTCACCGACGAAGACAAGGTGCGCTGCCATGTGGCACTCACCCCCACCTGGTCGGAGACGGCGTGGTTTGCCGATTACGTGCTGCCGATGGGTGTGTCGGCCGAGCGGCACGATGTGACGAGTTACGAGACCCATGCCGGCCGGTGGATTGGTTTCCGCCAGTCGGTGTTCCGTCGCTACGCCGAGATCAAAGACCAACAGGCGGGCGGCACGGGCGAGCTTGGCCCCGATGCCCGAAGCTATGACTTCAACCCGGGCGAGGTCTGGGAAGAGAACGAATGGTGGATCGATCTGTCGTGGCGCATCGACCCCGACGGATCGCTGGGCATTCGACAGTGGTTCGAGAGCGAGAAGCACCCCGGCAAGCCGGTGACGATCGACGAGTACTACGCCAAAATGTTCGCCGAGAACGTACCCGGCCTCGCCGACGCCGCTGCCGAAGCGGGCCAGGACCCGCTCGAATTCATGCGCGACCGATCGGCATACGCCGTGCCCACCGACCCCTACGAACCGTACGAGAACGAGGTTGACGCATCGGCGCTCGATGGCTGCGAGAAGACCGACGACGGTGTGTTCCGCAAGCCAGGCACGGCCAGTGCATGGTCGGGCGACGACGCCGACCTTGACGATCTCAAGCTTGCGCCGTTGGGCGAAGGGTCGCCCGGCGTCGAGATCGACGGCGTGGCCCTCGAAGGTTTCCCGACCCCGTCGAAGAAGCTCGAGCTTTACTCCAACACGCTGGCCGACTGGGGTTGGCCGGAGTACGCCACCCCAAAGTGGATCCCCTCGCAGGTGCACTGGGAAGACATCGACATGGAGCCTGCTCCCGACGGTACTGGGGGCAACGAGCGCATTCTGCTGCCGACCTTTCGGATCCCCACACTCATTCACACCCGCTCGGCCAACTCCAAATGGCTCAACGAGATCAGCCACCGCCACCCGTTGTGGATCCACCCCGAAGACGCCGAGAAGCTCAACATCGACGAGAACGGGCTGGTGCGAATCACTACCCGAATCGGCCACTTTGTCATCTCGGCCTGGCGTACCGAAGGCATCCGCCCCGGCGTGGTGGCCGCTTCACACCACATGGGTCGCTGGCGTCTCGACGAAGACAAAGCCCGCTCCTGGGGGGCAGGCAAAGCCAACATCACGAACGACGATGGTGGCACTGCGGGCACGGTGTGGAAACTCAAGCGCGAAAAGGGAATCGAGTCTTACGACTCGGGCAACAGCGACGGTGGCGGCGACGCCGACACCGGTCGCATCTGGTGGAACGACACCGGCGTCCATCAGAACGCCACGTTCTGTGTGCAGCCCGATCCGATCTCGGGCATGCAGTGCTGGCATCAGAAAGTCACCGTCACCCCAGCTGAAGCGGGCGACGAATACGGCGATGTGGTCGTCGACACGGCCAAATCACGCGAGGCTTACCTCGAGTGGATGGACAAAACCCGACCGGCCGGAACCGCTACCGCACCAGGTGCGGCAGGCCTCCGTCGCCCGCTCTGGTACGCCCGGCCACTCAAGCCAAACCCAAAGGCCTACCGCCTGTAGTCCCCGAAATTTTCGCAGTTGGGCACGTCATGTGTGGTTAACCGCGATCAGATTCTTGGTTTGGTGGTTTCGCCGCGCCAGGGCTCCCAGGGTTGGGCTTGCTCGAGTTGGGCGCCGACTTTCATGAGGGTGAGTTCGTCGTGCGGCTTGGCGGCGAAGTGGGCGGAAAGCGGGAGTCCGGCTGCGCTGAACCCGGCCGGGATCGACATGGCTGGCTGACCCACCACGTTCCAAATGCCGTAGTGCGGGATTCGCTTGCCAGAGATGCGTAGCGTTTGCATGGCGCTGCGGCGGTCGAGTTCGCCGATCTTTGTCGGACCCTCTACCGCTCCCGGCGTGAGTACGAGGTCGAAGGTGTCGAACACCTGGTTAAGTTGCTCGGCGATCGACGCTTCATCGCGCAGTGCAGACTGTAGGACCCGGTCGGGAATCATTCGTCCGTACCTGGCCATGGCTGCGGTGCGCTTGGTGATGCGGTCGGAGAACTCAACGTTGTCGAAGTCGTCGGCGATACCGGCGAGATACCGGATCATGCCGTTGTTTGGCCCTTTGCGCGAGAAACGCAACCGGTGCTCGACGACGGTATGGCCCAATGATTGCAGTGCATCGGCGGTGCGGAGCACGGCAAGCCGTTCCTCGTCGCCGAGTCGAGCCGAGATCGGGTAGTCGACCATTGGCTTCATACTCATCGCGATCCGAAGCGGAGCCGCCGGCTCCCGAAGAGCATGCCGAAAGCCTCCTTCGGGGAGGTCGGATGCGGTGGCGTCGAGAAACAACGCGGTATCGGCCACGCTTCTGGCGATGGGACCGTTGACTGACAGGCCATGCCAGTTGCCGTCGCTGTGGTGGACCCGCCCGCGCTGTGGCTTGAGCCCGACGACCCCGTTGAACCCGGCCGGTACCCGAATCGAGCCCAGCCCGTCCGACCCCAAAGCCAGACTGCACAGTCCCGCAGCCACTGCGGCGCCGGAGCCTCCACTCGATCCACCGGCGCTGAAATCGTGGTTCCAAGGGTTTCGTGTTGCGCCCCACGTCTCGTTTTCGGTGAAGGGCCACACGGTGAGCTCTGAGCAGGTGGTCTTGCCGATGATCACCGCGCCGGCCGAACGCAGCTGTTGCACGACCGGCGAATCGATGGTGGCCGCAGTGGGCTTGGCTGCCGAACCGAGCGACGTGATCTCGCCCGCCACGTCAACGCTGTCCTTGATAGCCACCGGCACGCCGTGCAGGGGCCGATCCGTCGATGGTCCCTTGGCATCCAGTGCCTCCGCTTCGGCAAGGGCCTGCTCGGCAAGAACCACCCGGTAGCTGTTGATCTGCGGGTCGGTGCTTGCGATGCGATCGAGTACCGATTGCACCAGCTCCACCGCCGAGACGTCACCGCTTGAAACCGCGGCCGCCTGCGAGTCGGCGCTAAGGAAACAAAGATCAGTGGCGTCCATGGCTTCCTTCTCTTCCTTGCGGAAGAGGGGAGAGGGGCGTTAGGTGCGAAGCGTAGCCACCTGATGAGCCGCCAGCCGCTCCCGCCCATAGAGAATCGGCACCAGTTGGCCAAAGGCGATGGCCAGCCCGAGGATGAGCGACACGACCTTGGCGAGATTGCGGTCGCGGCCAAGGTCGGATTGGGTGTCGGCTGCGAGGAGCTGCGCTTCGTCCACACTCGCCCGGTACTCCGAGATGAGCGGCGCGGTGTCGGCGAGGCTGGTGCGCAAGCTTGCGATGTCGATGCTCAGCTGGCCGAGGTCGGCCTGTGAGTCACTGACCGTCCGCGACAGCGACTCCAGGTCGGGTGCGATCTCCCGAAGTTCTGCAGCGGTGGGTTCGAGGTTGTCGCGGATCTCGGTGAGGGTTCCGGCGAAGCTGTTGTCGGGGTCATAGGAAGGGCCAAAGGGAATCGAGCTGAGTTGCTCGAGCGTGTTGTCGATCGTGCGGGCCACTCCGGTGAGGTTGTCGATTCCCATGACGACGCCGTCGATCGATTCGGGCAACTCGGAACCGCTGAGGCTCGAGAGGCTTCCGAGTACGGTGCTGCCCTCGTCGACCGAGTCCGAGAGGCGCTCGACTGTGGAATCGAGCGTCGCTGTGCTGTCGGAGACCGTCGACGTGATGTCGTTGGCCAACACCAGCGTTTCGTCGAGGGTCGACAAGGTTTCGGTGGTGAGCTCGATCGACTGATCGACGCCGTCGCCCAGGTCGTCGAGAAGCATCCAGACCACGATGATTCCCACCAGGCTGGCGATGATTCCAACCACTCCGGCGGCGATCAACACCCGCGAGATAGCAGGGCTCGAAAGGTCTGAGCGGGTGGAATCGGCGGGCGCAGCGGACATCGGCAAACTTTATTACTCGTTCTTACGAACTCCTTACATTGCTTTGGTTCACTGCTTACAGCGCATCCGCAACATGGGTTTCACACCACGAAGTACGTGATGCAAAGCAACCGGCGTCACCGACGCCTCGAAGGACAATCAGGACAATGACTCCCAAGACGATGACTCCC
>CAZGVQ010000163.1:0-1983 GCA_964529355.1 uncultured Acidimicrobiales bacterium | reverse complement strand
ATGACTCCCAAGACGATGACTCCCCTCAAGAAAACTCTCACCGCCGCAGGACTCGGTACCGCGATGTTCGTCGGTGGAGTCTTCGGAGTAGCCGGCAGCGAGGTGCCCGGAGCGGGCGCCCAGGAAGCCGAGACCCCAGCAGACGGCACCGCCCCCGAAAGCACCGAAGAGACCACCGACCGGGCGGCCCGCAAAGCCGAGCGCCGGGCGGCACTCGCCGAGCTTCTTGGCATGACCACCGACGAGCTGGCCGAAGCACTCAGTGCCGGCTCGACCCTCGCCGAGGTCGCGGAGGCGCAGGGTGTCGGTGTGCAGGAACTCATCGACTTCCTCGTCGAACGCCGCGAGGAACGAATCACCGCAGCCGAAGACGCAGGTCGCATCACCGAGGAAGAGGCTGAGGAAAAGCGCGAAGGTGCAGCCGAAAAGGCCGAAGCCGCTGTCAATGGCGAGTTCGGTGAGAAGCGGGGCAAGCGCGGCCATCGAGGTGCCAAGCTCGCCACCGTTGCCGACGCACTCGGCGTAACCGCCGAAGAGCTTCGCGAAGCTGTACAGGCTGGCAGCACCATCGCCGATGTAGCCGAGGCCAATGGCGTTTCGGTCGATGCCGTCGTTGACGCTCTGGTAGCCAACGCGGCCGAGCGGGTCGATCAGGCGGTCGAGAACGGCCGCCTCACCAGCGAAGAAGGTGCCGACAAGCTGGCCGAGTACGAAGAGAAGATCGAAGCGTTTGTCAATGGCGACACCGACTTCGGCACCCGAGAACGCAGCAGCTTCCGTCGAGGAAACCGTATTGCCCGAGGCGTCACGGCCTAGTCCTCCAAACTTCCCCCAAAACTTCCCCTCCAAGCGCAGGGCTGGCATCAGGCAACTGGTGCCAGCCCTGTCTTTTTGGACGAGCCAACGAAACGCGAAGAACCTGCCGCCTGCCGGAGGACTTTGGGTCATTCGCTGGAATGCTTGAGGTATCGATACTGCCCAAGGTTCCGAGCTCGAAGCCGAGCGCACCGCCCTCGACCGTATTCGTGCGGTGCACAGGCGGCACCTCGACGATGCGCGCGCCAATGCCACCCGTCTGGCCGACGAATCCGCCGAACAGACCGAAGACGGCATTCGCGACCTGGCCGATGATGACGGCGAGGGCGAGGCGGCGGCTCAGGCGGTTCTGGTTCGCCAGGCGTCCGCCCGAGCCATGCACTCCATCCGCCGGGTGCGCGAGCTTGAAGCGGTCGGCCAGGCTCTGGCGTTCGGCCACGTCACTGCCGCTACAACAACCGAACCCGCCGATGCAGATGACGTCGGTCAGAACGCTCGTACCTATGTAGGTCGGCTGAGCGTCATCGACTACGACGCAGAGGAGGACGCCGAAGTCTTGCTGGTCGACTGGCGGGCTCACGCAGCGGCGCCGTTCTACCGGGCCACACCGCTCGACAATCTCGGCATTTCGCATCGCCGACATCTGCTGTACGACTCGGTGAGCGGCGAACTCTCTGGCTACTCCGACGAAGTCTTCGACGCGGAGACGATGGAGAACACCATTGGCCTCCGCGGCGAGGCGGCGATCATGGCCGCTCTCAACCAGCCGTCCGATGGGCGGATGAAGAGTGTCGTTGCCACGATCCAAGCCGAGCAGGACGCGGTGATTCGTGCACCGGCGAAAGGCGCTCTTGTGGTGCAGGGCGGGCCGGGCACCGGGAAAACCGTGGTGGCCCTACATCGCGCGGCATACCTGCTGTACAACCAACGAGCGGCCCTGGCCGAGAGTGGCGTGTTGGTTGTCGGCCCGACCAATGAATTCCTCACCTACATCAGCGGTGTGCTGCCCTCGCTTGGTGAAACCGGTGTGGTGTCGGTTACTGCCGCCGAGCTGTACCCGGGCATCCGCCGGGGTCATGTCGACTCGGCCGAAACAGCGGCGCTCAAAGGCACGGCAGTGATGGCTGATTTCCTGGCAGCAGCTGTGGCGCTCCGCCAGCGCCGGCC
>CAZGVQ010000162.1:0-7697 GCA_964529355.1 uncultured Acidimicrobiales bacterium | reverse complement strand
CTCCTAGCCAACGTCACACAAAAAGTTAACCAAAGGTGCCAGGCACCTTTGGTTAACTTTGGCGGGGGAACCTTGGGCGGGTGTACCAGCGGCCGCTGAAGCGCCAGGCGGGATTGGTTGGGGATTTCTTGGGCGGCTGCGGTTTGGGCCACAGGGCCTCGTACGCGGCGAGGATCGCCGCCATCTCTTCGTCGGTTGCCGCGGGGGTCACCTCGACCGGACCGCTGGGGCCTACGCCGATCGACGGTTCGTTCACAGCGGCACGTTTCCGTGCTTGCGTTGGGGAAGATCCTCAACCTTTGAGCTGAGCATGCGGATTCCCTGCACCAGCTTGATACGGGTCTCGGCCGGGTCGATGACGTCGTCGACGTAGCCCCGCTCCGCGGCGATGTACGGGTTGGCGTTGCGAGTGGTGTACTCCTCGATGAGCTCAGCCCGCTTGGCGACCGGGTCAGCCGCACCCTGTAGCTCGCGCCGGTAGATGATCTCGACCGCACCCTGCGGCCCCATGACGGCCAGCTCGGCGGAGGGCCACGCCAGCGAGTAGTCGCAGCCGACCGATTTGGAGTCCATCACCACATAGGCGCCGCCGTAGGCCTTGCGGGTGATGACCTGCATACGAGGCACCGTGGCTTCGCAGTAGGCGTAGAGCAGCTTGGCACCGTGGCGAATGATGCCGCCGTGCTCCTGGTCGACGCCGGGAAGGAACCCGGGCACATCGACGAAGGTCACGATGGGCACGTTGAAGGCGTCGCAGGTGCGGATGAACCGGGCAGCCTTCTCGGACGACTCGATATCGAGCACGCCGGCCAGCACCATTGGCTGGTTGCCCACCACACCGACGGGCTTGCCGTCGAGACGGGAAAACCCGCACACGATGCTACGTCCCCAGGCGGCGTGGTATTCGAGGAACTCACCATCGTCCATCACCGCGGTGATGATCTCGGTCATGTCGTAGGGAACGTTGGGCGAGTCGGGAACCATGTCGGCCAGCTCAGGGATGAGCCGGTCGGGAGCATCGAGCGGCTCGGACTCGGGCGGAGCCTCGAGGTTGTTGGCGGGCAGAAACGACAACAGGTGCTTCACGCTGTCGAGCACGCTCTTTTCGTCTTCGCCCACAAAGGTCGCGACGCCCGATTTCGATGAGTGGCTGCCTGCGCCGCCAAGCTCTTCGAGGGTGACCTCTTCGCCGGTAACGGTCTTCACCACGTCGGGGCCGGTGATGAACATGTGCGACTTCTCGCGAACCATGAAGATGAAGTCGGTCATGGCCGGGCTGTACACGGCACCACCCGCACACGGCCCGAGGATCACGCTGATCTGGGGGATGACGCCCGATGCGGCCACGTTGCGGCGGAAGATGCCTCCGTAGGCGTCGAGGCTGACCACACCTTCCTGGATGCGGGCGCCTGCGCCGTCGTTGAGACCCACCATCGGGGCACCCACCGAGCTGGCCAGGTCCATCACCTTGTGAATCTTCTCGGCGAACACCTCGCCCAGCGCGCCACCCATGACGGTGAAGTCCTGGGCCATCACAAACACCTTGCGACCATCGACGGTGCCCCAGCCGGTGATGACGCCATCGGTGTACGGGCGGGTTTCGAGACCGGCATCGTGGGCCCGATGCCGGGCCAACATGTCGAGCTCGTTGAACGAGCCTTCGTCGAGGAAGTAATCGATGCGCTCGCGGGCAAGCATCTTGCCCTTCGCGTGCTGTCGCTCGACCGAGCGCTCGGAGCCCGCGTGAAGGGCTTCTTCCTTGCGACGTTCGAGGTCGGCCAGCCGCTCTGCCAGAGGTTGTTCAGCCATAGGGATGCACCATATCGGGTGAGGGCATGGGCGTTCGAAGTCAGATCGCGCTCGCCGACCGGGCAAATTCGTTTGCGGACATCTTCTATCGTCTGCCCATGCGAACCTTTGCGAACCTGTGCGTCTTTTGCGGATCATCGACCGGATCAAACCCGACCCATTCGGCCACCACGAAAGCGCTGGCCGAGGTGATGGTGGCCAACGACATCGGGCTGGTCTATGGCGGGGGCGAAACCGGCCTGATGGGCCTCATCGCCGACACGGTTTTGGACCTCGGCGGGCGGGTGACCGGCATCATTCCGGTGGCCATTGGCAAAGAGGTCGCGCACCGTGGCATCACCGAGCTCATCGAGGTAGACACCATGCACGACCGCAAGGCGATGATGTACGAACGCTCCGACGCGTTCATCGCCATGCCCGGTGGGCTCGGCACGCTCGAGGAAGTGGCCGAGGTCGCTACCTGGCGCCAGCTGGGCATGCACGACAAGCCGGTGGGTCTGCTCGACAGCGACGGCTACTACACCCACCTTCTTGCATGGATGGACCGGGCGGTCGACGACGGGTTGTTGAAGGAGAAGAACCGGGGCCTGGTGACCTCGTCGGCCGATCCCCAAGAGCTGCTCGATCTCCTCCGCAACGACACCACTGCGTATGAAGCCAAGTGGGAGTAGCTGGCACGCAAGTCTGAATCGACGAACCGCAGCAGGCTCTCTAGAGTTCGGGCCATGACTGATGAAAACGAAGCCGTACTCCTAACCGAACGACGCGGTCACGTGATGATCATCACGCTCAACCGTCCCGAGGCCATGAACTCGGTAAACCAGGAGCTCGCGACCGCAATGGCGGCCGCGCTTGATGAACTCGATTCCGACGACGACCTGCGGGTGGGTGTGCTTACCGGGAATGGTCGGGGCTTCAGCGCGGGCATGGACCTCAAGGCGTTTGTGGCTGGCGGTATGCCGATGGTCGATGGTCGGGGTTTCGCCGGCATCGCCGAGCGCAGCGCCGATAAGCCGCTTATCGCCGCCATCGAAGGTTTCGCCCTGGCCGGTGGCCTCGAGATTGCCCTGAGCTGCGACCTGCTGGTGGCTGCCGAGGGCGCCAAGCTGGGTATCCCCGAGGTGGGTGTTGGCCTGTTCGCCGGTGCCGGTGCGCTACTGCGTCTGCCCAAGGTGCTGCCGTACGCAAAGGCGATGGAGATGGCGCTGACCGCCAAGCCCATCAAGGCCGAGGAAGCCCATCAGCTGGGCATGGTCGCCCACGTCGTGCCAACCGGACACGCTTTGGCGACGGCCATCGAACTGGCCGAGTCGATCGCCAAAAACGCGCCACTTGCCGTGGCGGCATCGAAGCGCATCATGAAGGAACTCTCGATGCAGACCGACGAAGAGTTCTGGGCTGGCCACAACCCCATCATGCACGAGGTATTCGGCTCCGAAGACGCCATCGAAGGCGCAACGGCATTCGCCGAAAAGCGCGAACCAAACTGGACAGGCAAGTAGCCGTCGTTCGCTTCGCTCTGTTCAGTTTTCAGGCTTCTATCTGGACGTCTTTCCAGAATCCGACGCGGTCGGTTACGAGTTTGCGGGCGAGCGGCCACGGCGCCTCGTAGGCAAACGCGGCGTCAAACGCGGTGTCGTCGTCACTCTCGACGTGCCAATACCTGGCCTTGCCCTTCCAGATACAGCGCGACGTCGTCGCGCTATCCACAAGGACTCCCGGCTTCACGCTGTCGACCGGAAAGTACGAAATACCTTCCACCTGTCGAACATCGTCGCTCTCGGCGATTACCACTCCGTCGAAAATTGCCTTGGCCATGGTTTGGAAACCCGGCCAGGAATCGGATGATTCCGCATTGACGACCGACTCGACTAAATGGCGGCCAGGAACTCGGCGATAGCCGGGTTGACGATGTCGGCGTGGGTCATGTTTGGGGCATGGGCGGCACCCGGGACCCGAACGAGACCACGTCCATCGGACACCGCAGCTTGCAACGCTTCGGCCTTGTCGATGGTGATCGACTGGTCAGCTTCTCCGTGCACACTGAGAATTGGCATGGCCAACTCGCCGAGCCGATCGGTGATGTCGTCGCGACTCAAAAGGGTTTGTGCCGCAAACTCCATCTGCGCGCCTGCGCCTGCGGAGCGGCGAGCTTCCCATTTGGCGATCCATTCGGCATTGAGCGCTTCGTCGTCGATGATGAGCCCAGCAACAAAAGCACCTACGTCGCCCAGCGGTTGGTCGCTGAGCCAGTGGCCCACCATGCCCTTGTACCCCTCCAGGGTTTCGGGCGGATCGACACCGGGTTCAGAGTCGATGAGAACCAACGCCTTCACCCGGTCGGGGTTGGCCAATGCGGCACGAAGCGAAAGGAACCCGCCTTGCGACATGCCGGCCAACACGGCCGACTCGATTCCGAGGTGGTCGAGCAGGCCGATGGCATCGTCGGCCGAATCCCAGTAGCTGAAGTGGTCGGTTGCGGTGGTTTCGCCAAAGCCGCGCTCGTCCCACGCCACGTGCCGATAGCCATCGATGCCAGCCACCTGCTCATCGAACATGGTGTGGTCCATGAGGAAACCGTGGCTCCAGAGCACCACCGGCCCATCGCCTCCGGAGTCGGCGTAGTTGATCTGTTGTCCGTTGATAGCGGCGACGGGCATGGTGGCTCCTGTTGGTTGACTGGTTCGTGAGAGGTCTATCGCAAATCAGCCGGACTCGTCGATGGCGTCGAGCCACTCGTCCCAGTAGAACTTCCACCGGTCGATTGCCTCGGGGTCGGCGAGCTTGCTGTGCTGCACGGCTACCGCAGCCTTGCCGTTGGCTTTCTCGCTGATCGAAATTCGCGCGACGGTCTCTGCGAACCCGATACGAATCGCCTTGGCGGACGGCTTCGACCGGAGCTGGGTGTCGTGACCCGGGAAGAGGTCGGGTCGGTACTCATCGTCGAGCAGCGTCTTGCGTAGTACCTCGGCGCTCACGACAACCGTTCGAGTCTTATTGGCCGTGAAGGTGCCATCGGGCATCTCGCCCGGAAGCCGTCGTCCGGTGATGCGCTCCCACCCTCCGGTGACCCCTTGGGCCCACCAGCCATCGACCTCATGTTCTTCCTGGAGCCAGGCGGCCACCGCGGTATGCCCATCGTCGCAGTTGGGCCAGGCGTCGATGATGTCGCACCACTCGTCCCACCCGCGACCCGTGGCTTTCCGTACGCGTTCATCAGCTACTTCGGGTTGGGAAACCCAGTCTCGGCCACCGGCCGCGGATCGTGCCTCAGCCTGCTCGAGCAGCACGCGGCGGGCCGCCCCATACTTCTCTCCGGTCTTGGCCATCCGGCTGCGGACCCGACGTTTGAAGGATTCCTGCTTGGTCATGTCTGTTTGCTTTCCCACACGGACACGGCTGCGCTACCGACGACCTACGCTCGCCGCGGCAACCACAATCCATGCGGCGCAATCAGTTGTCGTTTTGAACTGCAGAGCACGCTGGGTCCCCTTTGCCTCGTGAAACCGGCGGCGTAGGTGCCGGAGCGAGGTCGGGCGCAGCAGGGCGCCTACCAGTGACCTTAACGCATGCTCGCAAAGCCGGCCCTGAGCTCGGCCACGAAGGTGTCGGGTACTTCGAAGGCGGCAAAGTGGCCGCCCTTGTCGAGTTCGTTCCAGTAGACGATGTCGGCATAGCGCTTCGACGCCCACCGTTGGCTGGTGCGGATGATCTCTTTGGGAAACGAACTGACAGCGGTTGGCTTCTCGCACACACCCGCACTGAAGCTGCCGAAACTCTCCCAATAGAGGCGGGCCGACGATGCGCCGGTGCCGGTGAGCCAGTACATCATCACGTTGTCGATGAGCTCGTCGCGACTGACCGCGCTTTCAGGGTGGCCATCGTTATCGGTCCAGGCCCAGAACTTCTCGAGGATCCATGCCAGCTGACCGGCCGGCGAATCGACCAGGCCGTACCCCAAGGTTTGTGGGCGGGTGCTCTGTTGTTTCGAGTAGCCCGAATCCCACTTGTCATAGTGGCCGAATGCTTCAAGCGCAGCGTTCTCGACGTCGGTGAGGTCATCCATCATCTCGGGGTCGGGTCCGGCGACGGGCATGTTGGTGTGAATACCGCGGCAGTTCGACTCCTCGAGCATCCCGATCTGGGTGGTGACAGCCGCGCCCCAGTCGCCACCTTGGGCTACATAGTCGGTGTAGCCGAGGCGGGCCATGAGGGTGTCCCAAACCCGGGCGATCTTCTCGACTCCCCAACCCGACTCGCTTGGCTTTCCGCTGAACCCGTAACCGGGCAACGATGGACACACCACGTGGAAGGCCTGCGACGCATCGCCGCCGTGGGCTTCGGGGTTCCGCAACGGCTCGATGACCTTGAGGAACTCGACGACCGAACCGGGCCAGCCATGCGTCATCACCAATGGCAGCGCCCCCTCTACCTCTGACGGCGCATGAATGAAGTGGATGTCGAGGCCGTCGATTTCGGTGGTGAAGTGGTCGAATTCGTTCATGCGGGCTTCGGTGGCCCGCCAGTCGTAGCTGCCGGCCCAGTACTCGGCGACCTCCTGCACGTAGGCCAGTGGGATGCCCTGGCTCCAGTCGTCGACCGGTTCGGCTTCGGGCCAGCGGGTGCGGCCCAGCCGATCCTTGAGATCGGTGAGGTCGGCGTCGGGAATGGCGACGGTGAATGGCGTGATGGCGTCGGACATGATGCGTTCTTTCCCCCAGCTGGTGCGTGTATGGCGTACGGTAATCGCACTATGGATCTGCCGGTGAATCCTCCTGTGAAGCCCATGCTCGCCAAGGCCATGAAGGCGATTCCCGATGGCGAGCTGTCATTTGAACCCAAGTGGGACGGCTTTCGATGCATCGTGTTTCGCGACGGCGACGAGCTCGAGTTGGGGAGTCGCAACGAGAAACCCCTCACCCGCTATTTCCCCGAAGTCATTGAGCCGCTCAAGGCGTGCCTACCCGACAAGTGCGTGGTCGACGCTGAGCTCATTGTGGCCTCAGGCGACGCGCTCGACTTCGACGCTCTCCAGCAGCGGATTCACCCCGCTGAGTCGCGGGTGAACATGCTGGCCGAGAAGACACCGGCCGAGGTGATGGCCTTCGATCTACTGGCGCTGGGCGATCAGAACCTGCTGGAGACGCCCTTCGCCGAACGTCGCAACCTGCTCGAGAGCATTTCGGGTGACTTCGCTCCTCCACTCCGCCTCACGCCAACAACTACCGACCAAAAGGTGGCGCTGCGGTGGTTCGACGAGTTCGAGGGCGCCGGCCTCGACGGACTCATCATGAAACCGCTCGATGGCAACTACATCGAGAACAAGCGCACGCAGTTCAAGCTGAAGCACACCCGCGAAGCCGATTGTGTGGTGGCCGGGTACCGCACGCATAAGAGCGGCGACGGCGTGGGGTCGCTCATGTTGGCCATGTACGACGACGACGGAAACCTGCACCACATGGGGGTGGCCGCCAGCTTCACCGCCAAGCGCCGCGTCGAGTTTGTCGATGAGCTCGCGCCCCACTTGCTCACCGACATCAGCGAACATCCCTGGGCCGACTGGCTCGAAGCCGAAGCACACATGTCGACCGATGGCAAGATGCCCGGCGCCCCGAATCGCTGGAGCGCAGGCAAGGGAGGCCAGGCCTGGACCCCGCTACGCCCCACCCAGGTGGTCGAGGTCACCTACGTACAAATCACCAACCAGCGGTTCCGCGGAACCACCAGGTTCGTGCGCTGGCGCCCCGACCGCGACGCCGAGTCGTGCCGGTTCGACCAGCTCGAGGAAATCACCCCGATCCCCCTCAGCCAGGTGTTCGACCTCACCCACTAACCCCCGGTGCCAGAGGTGGTGCCAGAGGTGGTGCCAGAGGTGGTGCCAGAGGTGG
>CAZGVQ010000161.1:0-7728 GCA_964529355.1 uncultured Acidimicrobiales bacterium | reverse complement strand
ATGTGGCCTTCGGCCTCGACCACGGCCCGCTTGGTGACCAGGTTGTAGACGTTGGACGACCAGTTCTGGATGGTGGTGTAGGTAACCCGGGCGCTGGGCTTCACCATGATCTCAACGACGGCCGAGTGCAGGCTGTCGGTGCTGTAGACAGGCGCCGAGCAACCCTCGATGTAATGCACCTTTGAACCCTCGTCGGCGATGATGAGGGTTCGCTCGAACTGGCCCATGTTCTCGGCGTTGATGCGGAAGTACGCCTGCAGAGGCATCTCGACCTCGACACCGGGCGGCACGTAGATGAACGAGCCACCGCTCCACACCGCCGAGTTGAGGGACGAGAACTTGTTGTCGTTGGGCGGGATGATCTTGCCGAAGTAGGCCTTGACGATCTCAGGATGCTCGCGCAGCGCGGTATCCATGTCGGTGAAGATGACGCCCTGCTCCTCAAGATCCTCGCGGTTCTTGTGGTACACGACCTCGCTCTCGTACTGCGCGGTCACGCCGGCTAGGTGCTTGCGCTCGGCCTCGGGGATTCCGAGCTTCTCGTAGGTGTCTTTGATCTGCTCGGGAACGGCGTCCCAGCTGTCTTCGACGCCCTTCGAGGGCTTGATGTAGTAGTAGATGTCGTCGAAGTCGATGCCATCCATGTCGCCGCCCCAGCGGGGCATCTCGCGCTTCTCGAACCGGTCGAAGGACTTCATGCGGAAGTCGAGCATCCAGTCGGGCTCGCCCTTCATCCACGACATTTCGTTGATGATGTTGGTGTCGATGCCCTTTTTGGGCTTGAAAAGGTAGTCCTCTTTGTCGGCCCAGCCGAGCTTGTACTTGCTGAGATCGACGCCGATATCGGCCCGTGGTTCTTCACTGATGCTCATGGATGCTCCAACAGCTGGTTGACCACGAAGATTCCCGTGGACCTGCTGCAAAGATACCGGATTCGCGGACCATATCGCTATGCGAATAGCCACGACCACCCATCGCGTGACCCCTGACCGGAGAATGCAATGGTCGAGTCGCTAGAAGTCGAGAGCCACCGGTTGGAGCACATCGGCCGAACTTCGGGCCGGAACCGGCTCGATCTCAACCTTTACCGGCTGCTCGGCCTTCTTCTTGTTGGCGTACTCGTTTACGTATTCCTGGCCGGTGAACTTGCGGATCTCGAACATCACTTCGTCGATCATCTGCCGAAGCCGCAACCGCTGATCGCCGTTGTCGGGGTATCGATCGGGACGTACCGGTTCGCCAAAGAACACTTCGGCCGACTCAAAGAGCTTCGGCCTTCCCACATCCGGAGGCTGAATCTTGCGAATTCCCTTCAGGCCAACCGGGATGATGGGCGCACCTGTCTCGAGAGCAAGCCGGGCTGGCCCGGTATGGCCCTTATGAAGACGCCCATCGCGCGAGCGGGTGCCCTCGGGGTAAATGCCGAAGAACTCGCCCGACCTGAGGATTTCGGCGGCCTTGTCGAGTGCGGCCTGTGCGGCATCGCCACCACTGCGGTCGATGGGGATCATCCCGAGTTGGGGAAACAGCCAACGGGTCTTCCAGTCGTCCATGTACTCGGCCTTGCCCACATAGGTGATGCGGCGAGGCAACGTCACGGGCACGAAGAACGAATCCATCACCGAGGTGTGGTTTGCACACAGGATGGCCGGTCCCTCATCGGGCAGGTTGTTGGCGCCGTACACGTCGATGTCCCAGAGAACGTTGAACACCGGCTGCATCACCGTCATCACCGCCGACTGAAGTCGTCCGATGTTCTTCGGCAACTCATTGGTCATCGCAAGATCGCCAGCCATCAGACCAAGACTAGCCGAACCGACATGCGCTACTCAGGTCCAATTGTCGAACACGCTGCTGAGCCAGATCCGCTGCTTCTTGGCCGCCTTCACGTCCGACACGTAGTTCAGTGCCCCTTCATCCTGCCAGCCGCCGGAGAACCAGTGGCCAAGACAGCCCCAGAAATCGCCCGCCCCGTAGGCCTCGAAGGACTGGCCAAGCCAGTCGATATGGCCTTCGTAGCAGGCCCGGATGTAGCCCAGCGCGTAATCGATGTTGAATGCGGTACTGGTGGCACTGGCCGGATACGTAGTCGGGTGATGCACCGCCTTCACCTGCAGAATGCCGTAGCTGGGAGTGCCTTTGTCGAGATCGCCCACCTTCGACATGCGCCAGGCGCTTTCGGCAACGGCCACTGCGCGAATGATGTTGTGTTTGAAGCCCCACTTGCAAGCGCCCCATTGAATGATCTCGTTGGTGGTGCCGGTGAAATTGCCATCGATACGCAGGCGCAGTGTGTCGGCTTCATCGGCCATGCCGAACGAATCGAGGGTCCAGGGGATAAGCGAGTAGTCGACACCATCGACGGGCACGAACGCGTTTTCCTCGGCGTTGTCCGGGCGGATCTCCGGCTTGGACTTCACAGCCTCGGCGCACGCCGCGCCGGTTGGCAGTCGCTTACCGGGCTTCACCAACCGCGAACGGGTCGAAGGGGCTGCCTCGGCGACATCGACATGGAGGGCCAAAACCGGTGCCAGGAGCGAAGCCACGAGTGCCAGGAGCACCACAACCGCCAACCGACGAGTCCCCATCGATAATGTTCCTATCACAACCTCACACCGAGCAGACTGGCAGCACGCTCGACGTTTGCACCCGCGGAAGCGGAGGCGTCGATGACCCCGAGGGCGGTCGGGGTGTCCAGGTCGTCATCGAGGGCCGAGCGAACCGCATCGAGCGCTGACCCATCAGGCTCTTCGGAGCTTCCAGCCCCGCGCCACAATGCCAATCGATCGGCGGCCGTCACCAACTCGGCGTCATCCCACTCCCAGCTGGTGCGATAGTGATGGGCCAGCAGGGCGAGTCGGATGGCCATGGGGTCGTGGGTCTCGCGCAGGGTGTTGATGAACACCAGGTTGCCTCGAGACTTCGACATCTTCTCTCCGTGGAGCAACACCATGGCCTGGTGTAGCCAATGGCGGGCGAAGATCTCGCCGGTCGTGGCTTCGGACTGGGCGGCCTCGCACTCGTGGTGCGGAAACACCAGGTCGGTCCCACCCCCATGCAGGTCGATGGTGTCGCCGAACTCCCGTAACGCCAGCACCGAACACTCCACGTGCCAACCGGGTCGACCAGGCCCCCACGCCGACTCCCACGCCGGCTCGCCGACATCCGATGGTCGCCAGAGCACAAAGTCGAGCGGGTCGCGCTTGTTCGGGTCGTCGGGGTCCTCTCCCCTGTTTTGACCAATGGCCAGCATGCGGCTTCGGTCGAGTCGGCTGATGTGCCCGAAACGTCCACCGGTGCAATTGACCGAGAAGTACACCGAACCGCCGGCCGCGTAGGCGCATCCGGTTTCGATGAGCGCGGCGATGAAACCTCGAATGTCGGGGATTGCCCCGGACGCCCGTGGCTCGCTCCAGGGTTCGATATTGCCGAGCGCCGCCATGTCGTCGTCGAACTTGCGGGTCTCGGCGTAGGCGAGGTCGAGATAGTGCACGCCCCGGATCCGGGCGGCCCGCAACATGTCGTCGTCGACATCGGTGATGTTTCGCACCATGCGCGTCTCGTGGCCCAGGTCTCGCAGTCGACGCTGCAGAACGTCGTAGGTCACGTAGGTGGCGGCGTGTCCCAAATGTGTGGCGTCATAGGGCGTGATGCCACACACATACATCGACACGATGGGGCCGGGCTCGAATGGCACGACTGCCTGGCGGGCGGTATCGAACAAACGCATCACCCCAGAACCGTAACCGCGTCGCGACGAATGTAGGGTCTTTGGCCATGGGCCTTCTCGATGGAAAACGACTCCTCATCACCGGTGTCCTCACCGACACCTCGCTTGCATTCGGAGCAGCAAAACTCGCACAAGAAGAGGGCGCCGAGATCGTCCTCACCGGCGCCGGTCGTGGTCTCCGACTCACCCAGCGCACCGCCCGAAAGCTGCCAACCGAGCCCGACGTTCTCGAGCTCGACGTCACCGATGCCGACCAGGCAGTAGCCGTGCGCGAAGCGCTGGCCGACAAGTGGGGCACGCTCGACGGAGCGCTGCACGCCATCGGCTTCGCACCCGAGGTATGCCTGGGCGACGACTTCATGGCCGCAACCTGGGACGACGTGTCCACCGCCATGCAGATCTCCACCTACAGCTACAAGACCATCGCCGAAATCGCCGTGCCGCTCATGCCGAACGGAGGCTCGGTGGTAGGTCTCGACTTCGACGCAACGGTCGCCTGGCCCACCTACAACTGGATGGGTGTCGCCAAGGCGGGCCTCGAGTCGGCAAACCGGTACCTGGCCCGCCAACACGGCCCCGCAGGCGTGCGTTTCAACCTGGTGGCTGCCGGTCCCATCCGCACCATTGCCGCCAAGTCCATTCCGGGCATCGACCAGTTCGAAGAGGTCTGGTCGGCCAAAGCGCCGCTGGGCTGGGATGTGCGTGACTCATCGTCGGTGGCCAAAGCCTGTGTGGCCATGATGAGCGACTGGTTCCCCCTAACCACCGGCTCCATGGTCCACGTCGACGGCGGCTATCACGCCATCGGTGCCTGAGTCTGTAACCCGGTGACATCGGTACTCATCGTCGGCGGCACCGGCCTGCTTGGCGACGAGCTGGTGCGCCAGTCACTGGCCCACACCGACATTGCAAAGGTCGCTGCGACCTGGCGAGTCACCGCACCCGAAACAACCGCCGACTTCGAGCCGGTCACCTGGCACCAACTCGACATCACCGACCACAGCCGCGCCGCCGAACTCATCAGCCAGCTCGCCCCCGACCTGGTGTTCAACGCCGCCTACGCCAAGAGCGGGCCCAACCTGCCTGCGGTTACCGGCGAGGCGCCGCTGATGCTGGCCGAGGCATGCCAATCAACCGGCGCCCGGCTAGTGCATCTCTCGAGCGACGTCGTGTTCGACGGGCGCTCGACCACTGCGTACAGCGAGACCTCGCCGGTGAGCCCGGTAAACGACTACGGGCGGGCCAAGGTGCAATCAGAGCTCGCCGTCGGGCCGCTCGGAGCCTTGGTGGCCCGCAGCTCCATCATCTACGGCGGCCACCGGCCAGAACCTCAGATCGCGCTACTCGAGCAGGCCGCGTCGGGCGCCGACATTTCGTTCTTCACCGACGAAGTCCGCAACCCGATTCATGTAGCCGACCTCACGGCCGCACTCCTCGAATTCGCCTTTCTCGACGATCCGCCCGCCATCCTTCACCTCGCCGGCGCCGACGCGGTCGACCGGCTTACGTTTGCTCGCCTCCTGGGCGCAGCCAATGGCATGGACGTGTCTCAGCTCCGGGGAGCACCAGCGCCCGCCGACTCGGACCGTCCAAGGCGCGTCGAAACCGACATCACCCTCGCCCAGCGCCTCCTGACCACAAAACTCCAAGGCGTCTACGAACGCCTTTCACCAAAGTGAATGTGGTGTCAGTGAATGTGGTGTCAGACACCACATTCGCTTAGGTGTCGGTGGGGACTTCGTAGCGGTCGCTGAAGGAGTGGTCGACCCCGGCGAGGCTGGCGTTGAAGACCTCACGCTCGAAGCGCAGATGGTCGCGCCACCTGGTTACTCCGTCGATTGTCGCCGTAATCCGATGCTTCATCTTTCCGCCCGTTTCTGCCACCAGTTGTGGAAATTTAGGGAAGGAGCACCACCCGATGTGGTGCTCCACCCAACATAGTCACGAAACATTCGCTATTGCGGGATTTCGGAAAGAAATAACCACAGTAGGTGGGCGACGGCCAACTGAATGACTGCATGGCAGCGGTATGGCCGTGAATTGTTAGCCGAGCCTGAACTCGATCCGACGGTTGTCCTGGCGGCCCTCTTCGGTGGTGTTGTCAGCGATGGGGTTGGCTTCGCCAAATCCTGCCGCAGTCAACCGCTCGGTATCGACGCCCTGGCCAACCAGGTAGTCGAGCACCGCCTGGGCCCGATCCTGGCTCAGCGCCAGGTTGAAATCGTCAGCGCCCTGATCGTCGGTGTGACCCTCGATGTTCACGCTGGCCGAGGTGTTGGCAAGCAACAGCTCCGCAGCCTGGTCGAGGGTGGGGATGCTCTCGGCACGAATGTTGGCGCTGCCCGAATCGAACTGAATCGGCTCAAGCTGGAACAACTCGTTGAGATCAGCAACCAGAAGGTCGCCGCTGACATCGACGTCGTTTGATACTGCGAGTCCGCCAACGCCTTCAAAGGCGGCGCCTGCGGCGTCGCGGGCGGCATCGGTGCCCACGGCGCCGATGACCCTGATGCTGCCACCATCGTTGGTGTACGCCTCGTCGACGACCAGGTTATTGGTGACCGCCGGCTCGCCATACTGAGCGATAGCGGCCGACTCCAAGGCCTCGCTGGTGGCCTCGTCGGGCACGGTGCCTTCGAGCACGACCTCATCGCCGACCGTGACGGTGACATCAGAGGGGACAAGATCGGGGGCTTCGGTGGTGAAGGTGCCCGATTCGGTAAGGCTGTCGCCTTCTTCGTCGGTGATGGTTGCCGTCCAGTTGTACTCGGTACCCGGAGTGAGTCCGGAGATGTCGAATTGGTGATCGGTGGCCGGACCGCCCTCCTCAGCGCCGCTCGAGCCGTCGGAGCCTTCGTATTCGAAGCTGTAGGACGAGTCGACGTTGCTGGCGAAGCTCACGCCGGCCGTATCGAGCCCTGCGGCTACTGCGGGCGCTGCAGCCCACTCGAGCGCAGGTGCGGCGGGTGCTTCCTCGACAACCTCTTCTTCTACTTCTTCGACCGGCTCCGGTTCGGGTGCCGCCGTGGTGGTAAGCGTTTGTCCACGGAGAAACACAAGAATGACGACGCCGATTACCGCGGCAAGTACTCCAAGAACAAGGAGAAATGGTTCCTTGTCATCATCATCATCGTCGAACATTTTGACTCCTTGTGCAGGTACTGCATGCCACGTGGGCGACATGCCTGACCCGATCCGGGTCAGCTCATAGAACAGTGAGGAAACCTAGTCGGTTTCAGCGGGCCGATGGGCCATCCACGACCAACGTCACAGCTCGATGGTTGCGGGATTTTGACTCAGCAGGCGTCGCGTACGGTTGGGTACGGGTTCACCGCTGCCCCTTGACCACCTGGATGAATCTCGAAGTGAAGGTGCGGGGTCGTCGCGTTGCCGGTTTCGCCGACGTAGCCAATGATGACGCCGGCCTCCACCTGACCGCTGTTGCCGTAAGCCGACAGGTGCGTGCCGTAGTAGTAGTTGCCGTCGTCGCCGTTGAGGTGGAACGACTCGCCGCCGATGCTGTTGCCGCGGTGCTCGACAAAGCCACTTACCGGCGCAACCACGGGCGTGCCTTCGGGCGACAGCATGTCGACGCCCTTATGGGTACGACCGCCCGACCGAGGAGCGCCCCAGGTGTCGGAGAAGCTCGCAGGCCCCTGCACAGGACACACCCAATCGCCGGTGGCAATCGGCTCCGCCGGGGTGCCCGTGTCTTCCTCTTCTGGTTCTTCCTCTTCTTCTTCCTCGGGGGCCTCTGCCTCCTCGGAGTCAGCGTCCTCAGAGTCAGGGTCTTCGGAATCCGCATCCTCAGAATCTTCATCTTCGTCGGCATCTGCCGGTTCAACTGCCGCAGCCTCCTCTTCGGCTGCCGCAGCTTCTTCGGCAGCTCTGCGGTCCTCTTCGGCCTTGGCGGCCGCTACCGCGGCCTGACGCTCGCGTTCAGCGGCCTCGAGGTCGGCAACGAGCTCTTCGAGCAGTCCGAGCTCACCGCCCATCTC
>CAZGVQ010000160.1:0-7750 GCA_964529355.1 uncultured Acidimicrobiales bacterium | reverse complement strand
AGGATGGCGATGGGAAAGAGCAGGCCGGTGAGCACCACGAGGAACAACGAGATGCCGTCGATTCCAAGCGACCAGCTGATGCCGAGACCTTCGACCCAGGTGGCCGACTCGGTGAACTGGAAGCCGTCGTCGCTCAGGTTGAACTCATAGAGAATCCAGAAGCTGATGGCACCGGTGATTGCCGACGCGATGGTCGCGGCTTGCTTGGTGGACTCGGCGCGACCGCTGCCGGGCAGCAGTGCGATCAGGAGTGCTCCCACCACGGGAACGACGATGAGCGAGGTAAGCACGGGAAACCCGAGATCGGCCTCGGCTTGAGCCAGCGTGAGGGTTGTGGATGCGAGGCCGCTCACATTGCCGCCCTTACGACGAACCAGCCGACGAGACCAATGGCGCCAAGCGCCACACCGACTGCGTAGCTCCGGACCAAACCGGTCTGGGTGCGGCGTCCGGTTTCGCCGACGCCGCGCACGAGTGCACCGACGCCATTGACTGCGCCATCGACGATGTTGGCGTCGAACCAGGCGATCAGGTCGAACATCTTGCGGCCCGGGCCGCCCATGAAGTTGCTGACTCCGAGGTCATAGAACCAGCCGTTGGCCAGGACCGGCTTCTCGATGGCTTCGGGCTTTGGACCCTGCCCCTTGAAGTAGACCCGGTAGGCGACGAAGATCCCGATACTGCCCACCGCGATGGCGACGAGCGCAAGGATGACCTTGGTGGTACCCGACGCGAGAACCTCGTGCGGGTTGGCCAGGCTGGGCTCAAGCCAGTGCTCGAGGTGATGCCACCAGCTGTTGTTCCACTTGAAGGGCAGGTTGAGGAACCCACCAGCGATCGACAGCACGGCAAGAACGCCGAGCGGCACGGTCATGGTCCAGGGCGACTCGTGAGGGTGGAACTCGCGGCGTTCGGCGACTTCCTCGGGAAGGAACTCTTCGACCGCCGAGACGTCGGGTTCTTCGAACAACGCGGCACCCATCGGCACCGGCGTGTTCTGGCGTTCGGTCTGCACGGCATCGAGCGCTTGTTTCGCGTCGGTGCGCTTGGCCGACGCGGCGACCACGGCTTCTTCGGCGACAGGAACGTTGGCCTGCGCTGCCTGGACGGCGTTTTCGCCGTTGGTGATGTTGGTCTGTGCGGCGACCACGCCGTTCTCGGCTGCGGTGACCTGAGCGGTCAGTTGCTCGCGATTCTCATCGGTTGCTTCGGCGAGCGCAGCCTTGGCATTTTCGACGTTGGTCTCGGCGATCGGAACGTTGTTGCGAATCGTCTCGAGATTGGTTTCGGCGGTGGCGATTGCCGCAGTGGCCTTCTTGACGTTCTCTTTGGCGGCGTCCTCGGCGGCGATGGCCTTGTCGAGTTCGTCCTGCGACGCTGCGATTCGGTTGTCCCACGCGACGTTGATTTCTTCTGGGGTCGCGTCGTTGTAGCGGTACCGGCCGTAGAAGGTCATGATGACCTGGCGGGTCATATAGAAGCCGGTGAGCATCGCGGTGAGCAGGCCCAGCGCCCACAGCGCCTTTCCGTTGACACCACCCGCGTCCCAGGCGGCCAGAAGGACTTCGTCCTTCGACCAGAACCCGGCGAAGGGCGGCACACCGGCGATGGCCAGCCAGCCGATGATGAAGGTTCCGGCGGTGATGGGCATCAGGGCACGAAGGGCGCCGTAGTGGCGCATGTCCTGGTCGTGATGCATGCCATGAATGACCGAACCCGATCCGAGGAACAGCAGCGCCTTGAAGAAGGCGTGGGTGATCATGTGGAAGATCGCTGCCACGTAGGAGCCCGTTCCGACGGCCAGGAACATGTAGCCGAGCTGACTCACCGTGGAGTACGCCAGCACCCGCTTGATGTCGGTCTGGGCAACGGCGATGGTTGCGGCGAAGAGTGCGGTACCGACGCCGACCCAGGCGATGAGATTGGTGGCCCATGCGGCCGACTCATAGATAACGCCGTTGACCCGGGTGAGGAGGTAGACGCCCGACGTGACCATGGTGGCGGCGTGAATGAGGGCAGAAACCGGCGTCGGGCCAGCCATGGCGTCGGGAAGCCAGAGGAACAGTGGGAACTGCGCCGACTTGCCCATCGCTCCGACGAACAACAGCAGCGTGATGGCGGTGGCGGTGGTCTGGTTCATGCCGGGCGCCGCGGGCAGGAACTCGGTGTACTTGATGGAGCCGAAGGTGAAGAACACCAGGAAGATGGCCACCATGAATCCCCAGTCGCCAACGCGGTTGGTGACGAAGGCCTTCTTGCCGGCAGTGGCGTTGGCGGGATCTTTGAACCAGAACGAGATCAGCAGGTACGAGCAGGCTCCCACGCCTTCCCAGCCCAGGAAGGTGACGAGCAGGTTGTCGCCCAATACCAGGATGAGCATCGAGAACGCGAACAGGTTGAGGTAGAGGAAGAACTTCGAGAACTTCTCGTCGCCGTGCATGTACCCGATGGAGTACAGGTGGATCAGCATGCCGACACCGGTGATGAACAACGACATCGCGATCGAGAGCGGGTCGGCGAGGAAGCCGATATCGACCGAGAAGTCGCCGGCCGGAATCCACTCGAAGAGCGTCTGGTTGAAGATGCGTTCTTCTTCGTCGACGCTTCGCAGGCCGAAATAGACCAGCACCGTCGAGGCGAATGAGCCGGCCATCGCGCCAGTGGCGACCCACCCGGCGAGCGGTTCGCCAAGGCGGGGACCCATCAACAGAAGAACGATGAAGCCCAGCAGCGGAAACGCGGGAATGAGGAAAACGAGATCGAGTAATTCCATGACGCCTTAGCCCCTCAACACCGAGAGGTCATCAGCCGTGGTTGTTGCCCGGCGTCGCGAGATCGCTACGACCAATGCGAGTCCGATCACAACTTCGGCCGCGGCCACGACAAGAACAAAGAACACCGAAACCTGACCGGCGATATCGCCGAGACGATCTCCGAAGGCCACGAAGGAAAGGTTGACGGCGTTGAGCATCAGCTCGACACACATGAACATCACCAGCGGATTGCGGCGAATGAGCAGCCCGATGGCCCCGATCGAGAACAGGGCGGCAGACAGGATCAGGTACCAGTTGGTGGTGATCTCCACTACGCGTCACCACCCTCGGCCATCTCGTCGGCCATCTCATCAACCATGTCATCGGAGGGGACCGATTCATCCGCTCCTGCAGCAGCAGCGGCGTTGGCCTCGAGCTCAGCGGCGCGGGCATCGACGCGGGCCTGGTAGTCGGCCTCGCGGATCTCCAGGGTGTTCGAAGGCACCGGCAGCAGGTCGCCCTTGGTGCGGCGGGTCAGAACGACGGCTCCGACCACCGCGATGGTGAGCAGAATGGCCGTGGCTTCAAAGGCGAAGATGTAGTCGGTAAAGAGCGACTCGGCGAGCTGACGGATGTTGGACTCGGTGAGTTCATCCTCGATCGGCCGGGTGCTTCCCGATGCTCCGGTGATGGCACCGTCGCTTCCGTCGATGCTTACCAGCAGCAGCACAAAGGTCGCTACGCCTATGACGCCGGCGATGACCCGCTGGCCGACGATGGGCTCGATATCGAGGTTCTCCGCCTGGTCGACGCCGAGAAGCATGATGACGAAGAGGAACAAGATGACGATGGCGCCGGCGTAGACGATGACCTGGACGGCGGCGAGAAAGTGCGCCTCAAGGGTGATGAACAGGACCGCCATACCAAAGAGGGTCTGAATGAGAAACAGTGCCGAGTGCACCGGATTGCGCGCCGCGATGACGCCGATAGCACCGGTGAGCACGATGGCCGCGCAGACAAAGAAGACGATGATCTCTACCAGCATCAATGCCCTCCGTGCGCAGGGTCGTCGTGATGGTCGTGATGATCGTCGTCGTGATCGTGATCATCATGGGAGCCGGCGGCGGCGCTGACCATCTGGGCATCGGACTGGCCGACCTCGGGGGCGCGCACGCCGTAACCAAGCTCGCCCGACCAGGCAACCTTGCCCTCGTAGCTCGCGTCGCCAGACGGGGCGGTTGCGCGCATCCATCCGGAGGTCATCGCGTCCTCACCCGGTCGCCAGTCTTCCCACGGCAGATGCTTGGGTAGGCCGTCGTCGTCGACGAGAAGTTCGTCTTTGGTGTAGATCGCGTCGGCCCGGTTGGTGAAGGAGAACTCGAAGAGCTTCGACTCGGTGATGGCTTCGGTGGGGCAAGCCTCGACGCACATGTCGCAGTGGATGCAGCGGAGATAGTTGATCTCGTAGATGAATCCGTAGCGTTCGCCGGGCGACACCGGATCGCCGTCGGGGTTGTCCTTGCCGCGCACATAGATGCAGTTGGCGGGACACACACCGGCGCAGAGCTCGCAGCCGATGCACTTCTCCATGCCGTCTTCGTAGCGGTTGAGCACGTGGCGGCCGTGGAGTCGGTCGGTCTTTGGGCGCTTCTCTTCGGGGTACTCGGTGGTGACCCGGTCCTCGGTGAGCTTCTTGAACGTGACCGCAAAGCCCTGCAGGTAACCCATTAGAACCTCACCTCATCCATCTCGCGCTTTTTCGCCGCACTTCGCATCGCTGAGTACAGCAACATCGCCGCGGTGGCGAAGATCGCAATGGTGATGACCAGAAGAATGATGATCTCGACGGGAGAACAGATCGCCGGCGCCGGTTGGCCAGCGGTCATCGACGATGTTGCGGGCCGCCAGGAAAAGGAACCAACCCAACGAGATAGGGATCAGCACCTTCCAACCCAGATCCATGAGTTGGTCGTAACGGAATCGTGGCAGCGTCGACCGGAACCATACGAAGCTGAACAGGAACACGATCAGCTTCAGGAAGAACCAGAGGATCGGCCAGAACCAATCGATGGTGTCCCACAGAATCGGACCGGACGGACCGCCGAAGAACAGGGTGACCATGATGGCCGAGAGGGTGACGACGTTCATGAACTCGGCCAGGAAGAACATGGCGAAGCGAATCGAGCTGTACTCGGTGTGGTAACCGCCGACGATCTCCTGTTCGGCTTCAACCAGGTCGAACGGCGGACGGTTGAGTTCGGCGGTGGCGGCGATGAGGAACACCACGAACGGCACGAAACCGGTGACGATGACATTCCAATGCGGAATGATTCCGAGCCAACCTTCGCCGGCCTGGTCGAGCACGATGTCGTGGGTGCTGAGCGAGCGGGACTGCAGGAAGATGGTGGCGAGCGACAGACCCAACGCCGCTTCGTAGGAAACCATCTGGGCTGAGGCTCGAACCGAACCGAGCAACGGGTACTTGGAGCCCGATGACCAACCGGCGAGCATGACGCCATAGACCGCGATGGACGACATCGCGAGGAACAACAAGATGCCGACGGGCGGGTCGGCGAGCTGCACGTAAGTGCTCTCGCCACCGAGCCAACCCGGAAGGGTGATGATGCCGTCTTTGTCCTTGAAGTTTCCGCCGATGGGGATGATGGCGAAGGTGAGGAATGCCGGGATAAGCGACAGGTACGGAGCCAGTTTGAAGACGAAGCTGTCGGAGGACTCGGGCTGAAGGTCTTCTTTGAAGAACAGCTTGATGCCGTCGGCCAGGGTCTGCAGGATGCCCCAGGGTCCGGCCCGGTTCGGGCCGATGCGGTTCTGCATGTCGGACACGACTTTGCGCTCGAACCACACCATCAGCAGCACGCTGACGAGCAACAGGATGAAGGAAATGATGACCTTCACGATGACGATGATGAAGACTTCGAGGGTGACCCCGTTGAAGAAAAGCGGGTCGAGCCCTGCGAGCAGGCCGGGCAATCCGGAGGTCAGTACGGCAGAACTCACTGCGTACCTCGCTCTATCCGGACGTTGGTGGCAACGTCGCCCGTGGCGATAAGCGTGCCGACGACAACGTCGCCCTGGTTGGCCGGAACCGCGGCGACGCCGCGGGGTACGTCGGTGCTCGGCTCGACCGGCAGCGACAACGAGCCGGTGGCGGAGCTAACCGAAACTTCCGCGCCTCGGTCGACACCGAGGGCATCGAAGTCGACCGGGTTCATATGCAGTGCCGTGCCGGTGGCCAACTCGGCGCTGGAGGGCGACTTGGAGAGAATGGTGCCGGCGTCATACATCCGTCGGGACACGACCAGCCGGAAGGCGTATTTGTCGGCCACAGCGGGAGAAATGCCGCTGGCCTCGGGGAGAGCAAGCGAGCCTTCGACAAGTTCGCCGTCGCGCTGGTTGGCGGCAAGGCTGGCCATATCGATGCCGGAGTGGGCCGGGGAGACGGCCGCGATCTGGGCCCAGATGTCGTCAAGGGATTCGATGCCGAGGTCACCACCAGCGGCCAGTGCCAGGTCGGCCGCGATCATCCAGTCGGCCCGGGCGGTTCCCGGCGGGGTTACCTTGCGGCTGATCTTGGTGACCCGACCTTCAAGGTTGGTGAAGGATCCGTCGGCTTCCTGGGGAGCAGCCACCGGGAGAATGACATCGGCTTTGTTCGTTGACGCGGTTTCGAAAAGGTCGACCGCGATGACGGTGGCCGCATCGAGGGCCCGTTCGGCGAGGTCGGTATCGGGGAAGTCGGAGATGGGGTCGGCACCGAGAAGCACCAGGGTATCGATGGTGCCGTCGGCGGCAGCCTGAAGCATCTGAGCCGTGGACTTTCCGGCCGTGCTCGGCGTGTTGGGCCAATCGATGCCCGACGAAAGAAGCTTGCGACCCGGAAGTAGGCCCGGGCTCATGCCCATATCGAGCGCACCGTGCACGTTCGAGCGATGGAGCGCAGAGAGGAATCGAACCCCGGGAAGCGCGGTAAGTGCCAATGCCGCATCGGCAATGGCTTCAGCGCCCTCGGCGATCGAAGCTCGGCCGAGTACCACCGTTACCGGGCCATCGCCGGCGATAGCCGCACGGGCCGCGTTCACGGTTTCGGCAGCGACACCCGCAACGTCGCCCTCGGCATCGGTGGCGGCAGCCAACGCTGATGCCAACGCGGCGGTCTCGCCGGGAAGCGGATGGAGATGGTGATCGGCGTACTGTCCGAGACCGGTGCGGTGCGGGGTGACTTCGATGATGGTGGCGCCATCTTCGAGAGCCGCGTGCTTGAGCCGAAGGAACAGCGCGCCCAGGGTCTCTTTGGGGTCGGGGCCCATGAGGATGATGACACCGCCTGGCTCACACGCCTGATCGATGGTGGCTCGCGGGAGTCCAAGAACAACTTCGGCGGGCAGGCCATCGTCGAGCTGCGCATCGACGTTGTCGGTTCCGAGCACGCCCTTGGCGAGCTTGGTGAAGGCAAACTGCGACTCGTTGGTGAGCCGCGAGCCGCCGATGAATCCGATACGTGAGGGATCGTCGACCTTGAGCTTCGCGGCGACTGCGGGAATCACGGCGCCCCAGGAAACGGCGCCGAACTCGCCACCCGAGCGAACCATCGGCTCGGTGATGCGATCTTCGTTGTTGTAGGCCTCGAAGCTGAACCGCTCTTTGTCGGAGAGCCATCCCCAGTTGACCGGGTCGCTGTCGACACCCATGTAGCGAAGGATCTGATTGCGCGACGACTGCACGGTGATTCGGCTGCCGACGGCGTCGCTGACCGAAGTGGACTCGACTTCTTCGAGATCCCACGGACGAGCCTTGAATCGATACGGCTTGGCGGTGAGGGCACCAACCGGGCAGATCTGCACGGTATTGCCACTGAAGTAGGAGCTGAACGGTTCGTCGGGGAACGTGTTGACCTGGGTCTGGTTCCCGCGATCCTGGAAGTGGATGAGCGGATCGCCAGCTACCTCTTTGGCGAAGCGAGTGCAGCGGTCACAGAG
>CAZGVQ010000159.1:0-7787 GCA_964529355.1 uncultured Acidimicrobiales bacterium | reverse complement strand
GGGGGTGTTTCCTGGTTCCACACCCCCACCGTATCGAGGACTGGACCTTAATCCCTACTCAGCGGGTCGGGAATTACTTCTGAGACTTCTGGGACAACAGTTTCGCGACGGCAGCGCCGTCGGCCTGGCCTTTGGTGGCCTTCATGATCTGACCGGTGAACATCCCCTGCATCTTCTTACGATCCTTGTCGTCGCCAGCGCAGAACCGCTCCCACTCGTCGGGGTTCTCGGCGATGATGCCGTCGAGAATCGACTCGAGCTCGCCGGTATCCATGGCCTCGAAGCCGCGGCTCGCGGCGATGGCTGTCGGGTCGCCACCGGATTCGACCAGCTCAGCCAGGACTTCTTTGGCCTGGGTGGCGCTGAGATCGCCCCCAGTTTCCATACCGATCGTCACCGCGAAGGTGGCCGGCGTGAGCTCACCCACCCCCTCGGACAGGTTGTTGATGAGGTGCACCACAACCCGCTTGGCATCGGCGCCCGCCTCGATGGTGTCCAGCGCAAAGCCGTCCTGCTCGCGCTCGACAATCAGGTTGATGTCGTCATCGGACGCGCCCGACTTTTCGCCCAGCTGCTGGCGCCGAGCACCCGGCATGGCCGGAAGCGAGGCGTCGAGTCGAGCGATGTCGTCGGCGGTAACCACCAGCGGCACCAGGTCGGGCTCGGGGAAGTACCGATAGTCCTCGGCGTCTTCTTTGGATCGGCCCGAACGGCTTTTGCCTGCTTCTTCGTCCCAGTGGCGTGTTTCCTGCTTGGGTCGCTCGCCGTTGTCGTACAGGTCGACATGACGTCGTGCCTCAAAGTTGATGGCCCGCTCAAGCGAGCGCAGCGAGTTGATGTTCTTGACCTCACAGCGGGTGCGAAGTTCGTCGCTTCCGATGGGTCGCACCGACACGTTCGCGTCGACCCGCATGGAGCCTTCCTCCATCTTCGCGTCGCTCACGTCAACAGCGGTGACGATCGACCGAAGTTCGGACACGTAGGCCCGGGCGTCGGCGGCAGAACGAAGCTCGGGATTGCTGACGATTTCGACAAGGGGAACGCCGGCTCGGTTGTAGTCGGCCATCGAGTAGTCGGCGCCGTGGATGCGACCATCGCCGCCACCGTGGTTGAGCTTGCCTGCGTCCTCCTCGATGTGGGCCCGCTCGATACCGATCTGCGTACCGTCGGGCAGGGTGACGTGCCCATCGGTGTTGGTGGGAAGGTCGTACTGGCTGACCTGATAGTCCTTGGGTTGATCGGGGTAGAAGTAGTTCTTCCGCGAGAACACCGACGAGTTCACGTCGCAGTTGAGCGCCCGACCCAACCGCATGGCCGACTCGACCGCGTGAGCGTTGACGACGGGCAGCGAGCCGGGAAGACCCAGACATGTCGGGCAGACGTTGGTGTTGGGCTCGTCCCCGAAACTGTTGCGACAACCGCAGAACAACTTGGTGGCGGTGTTGAGCTCGACGTGTACCTCGAGCCCGATAACGATCTCCCAACCCTCGGGCAGATTCGCTGCGACGGCGCCGGGCCTAGTGTTGCTCTGTTCAGATACCTGGTCAGACACTGGCTGCCTCCTCGAGGACCGCTGCGGCCCGGAACATCGTTGCTTCTCCCAGCATCGGAGCGAGCACCTGCACCCCAACGGGCATGCCGTCGTCGCCCACACCGAAGGGCACCGACATCGCCGGTTGGCCGGTGAGGTTGCTGGGGATGGTGCAGACATCGTTGACGTACATGGTCATCGGGTCGGCGGTTTTGGCGTCGAGTTCGAACGCCGTGGTTGGCGATGTGGGCGACAGCAGCAAATCGAAGTTCTCGTAGCGTTCGTTGAACTCGTTGATCATCAACGTCCGAACCTTCTGCGCCTGGCCGTAGTAGGCGTCGTAGTAGCCCGACGAGAGGGCGTAGGTGCCCAGCATGATCCGCCGCTTCACCTCCTCGCCGAACCCCTCGGTGCGACTTGCGGCGTTCATGGCCAGGGCGTTTGCCCCATCGGCTCGATGGCCATAGCGAACACCGTCGTAGCGGGCGAGGTTGCTCGACGCCTCGGCTGGAGCGATGAGGTAGTACGCAGGGAGGCCGTGCACCGACGACGGGATGGAGACATGCTCGATCGTGGCTCCGGCCGCTTCGAGCGCTTGTGCGGCAGCGGTTGCTCGGGCGGCGACATCGGGTGCGATGCCGTCGACGCTGCCGAGCGACGGGTCGCCGCTGAGCTCGCTGATGATGCCGATGCGTAGCCCGTCGACACCCTGGTCGAGCACGTCGGTGAGGCTGGGCATCGGCTGCGGGATCGATGTCGAGTCGAGCGGATCGTGCCCACCGATGACCTCGAGCACCAACGCTGCGTCGGCCACCGTGGTGGTGAACGGACCGATCTGGTCGAGCGACGACGCAAACGCGATGAGTCCGTAGCGCGACACCATGCCGTACGTGGGCTTCACCCCAACCACGCCACACAGCGATGCGGGTTGTCGAATCGAGCCTCCGGTATCGCTGCCCAACGAGACCGGTACCGAACCGGCACCCACGGTCGCGGCGCTACCGCCACTGGATCCGCCCGGCACCTTTGTGAGGTCATGCGGGTTCCTCGTGGCACCGAAGGCCGAGTTCTCGGTGGAACTACCCATCGCGAACTCGTCGAGGTTGGTTTTGCCGACCATGATTGCGCCCGCAGCAGCCAGGCGGTCGACCACGGTTGCGCTGTAGGGCGGCACCCACCCTTCGAGGATCTTCGACGAACAGGTGGTGGGAACTCCCCGGGTACACATGTTGTCCTTGATGGCCACCGGCACCCCGGCCAGTGGCCCAGGTTCGGCACCGGTCGCGACGGCCTGGTCGATGGCTCGTGCTGCTTCGCCAGCTTGTTCGGCGAGCACCAGGTTGTAGGCATGTATTTCGCCCTCGCGGGCGTTGACGGCGGTGAGTGCGGCATCGACCACGTCAGCAGCCGAACGGTCACCGGTTCGGACCGCCGAGGCGATCTCGGTGGCGGTAGGTGTGGCAAACGTTTCGGTCATGACTCTTCGCCCAGCGCCGGTGGGGTCTTGAAGCGGTGATCTTCGACTTCGGGAGCCTGGGCGAGCACTTCGTCGCGATCAAGGCTCGGAATCACCTCGTCGGGTCGGGTGATATTGGTGAGCCCGAACGGGTGATGGGTGGGCGCAAGATCGCTCAGATCGAGGGCGGCGATGTCGGCGGCGCTGTCGAGCACGGCGCCGAGTTGGCCGGTAAATCGTTCGATTTCGGAGTCGGACAGGTCGAGCAGCGCCAGCTTCGCCACGTGGGCAACGTCGTCGCGGCGCAACGCCGACGAGGATTCAGGGTTGGACATATTGAGCATCGTATTCGCGCAAGCACCGACAACCGGTACCGTATTTGGCATGTCATCCACCTCACCCGAGTCCTACCCATTCCTGAGTCCGGAGTGGATCACCGCGGCCCAAGAAATTCGGGACGAATACGCCGACCGAGTCGACCCGCCCACGATGGAACTACGGGCCAATGTGGTGGTCACCGAGTCGCCGTTCGACGACGATGACATCCAGGGATATGTCGATACCTCGGCTGGCCGGATGGCCATCGAACTCGGTGAGCTTGAGGATCCCGAGATCACCATCACGGTCCCCTATGAGGTCGCGTACTCGCTGTTTGTCGAGCGCGACCCTGAGGCTGCGATGGAGGCTTTCTTGCGGGGTCGAATTCTGGTGGAGGGCGACGTTTCCAAGGTGCTCCAGCTCCAGGTTCCCGATGGCGCCCGCGAGGATCCTCTTGCACGCGAAGTAGCTGGTCGCATCGACGCAATCACCCAGCTAGAAGCCGACGACTGATCCACCCGACCGCAATCGGGCCGTGTGCAATGGGGCCTTATTGATAGGCCGTAGCGACCAGCGCCACCTAGTGTCCGCCCGGTGACCGTGAACGTTAAAACCGACGCGAACCCCAGGTACCGGTTCGTCATGTTCGCCGGCATGGTCCTCGTATATTTCGGATTCGGCGTGACTCTGGCCGGAATTCCTCCGATGATCACCGAGGTGCGCACCGATCTCGGCTTGGGTCGTGGCGCAATCGGTCTAGCCCTGGCAGCTTGGACGGCGGTGTACATCGTGACGTCGCCCATCGCCGGCCGGGTGGTCGACCGAATCGGTATCGGGCCGGCGTTGTTTCTCGGCGGACTCTCATTGGTTTTGAGCGGCTTTGCCCGGGCGGCTGCTGGCGGCGCGGTCTCACTGTGGTTGGCGGTGGCCATCATGGGAGTCGGGGGACCCCTGGTTTCGGCTGCGGCCCCAACGCTGTGCTCACAGTGGTTCACCGACAAACGCGAGCAACAATTCGCGCTCAGCACCTACAACCTCGGCCCGAGCCTCGGCTCGATCGCCACGATCTTCGCCACCAACTCCATCCTGCTGCCCTGGCTGGGTGACTGGCGCACGGTGTTGCGGTTCGAGGCAGGCCTGACGCTGGCATTCACTCTGCTTTGGGGAGCCGTGGCGTTCTTCGCTCCTGAGCAACCCGTCGCCAAGCCCACCCGGCCACGGTTACCAATGGTCGAGACGTGGCGCGGGCTGCTCGCGAGCAGAGAGGTGCGCCATGTCCTCCTCCTGGGAACGTTCACCTTCTTCGTCGGGCACAGCCTCAACAACTGGATGGTCGATGCGGTTACCGAGCGGGCAAGCGTGACGGCCGGTACTGCTGCCACCTGGGTATCCGCCGCTGGATTCATCGGACTATTTCTGCTGTTTCTCGTGCCGTCGGGAGTGGAACGATTCGGTCGCCCAGCGTTGCTCATCGGCAGCTGGACCGTGGCGATCGTGGGCCTGCTGTTGGTCGCGTTCGGCCCATCGTGGCTCGTGCTCGCCGGGTCGCTAACCGGCGGGGCTCGAGCCGTCATGGTGCCGTTGCTGATCATGTCGCTGCTAAACGCGAGCGGTGTTGACGACACCAACATCGGAGCCGCCAACGGGCTGTGGTTCTCCTTCGCGCAGATCGGAGCGGTGATCGGGCCCTTCACGATCGGGCTCATCGCCGACACCGATGTGGGATTCACCGGCGCCATGGCGCTGCTGGCAGCCGTGGGCCTGGCAACCATCGGCCTAATTCAACAGCGGACCCAAAGCACGGTTGCTGTCTAACCACCGAAGATCGGGCTAGCCGGTCTGACCGGCGTCTCCCTGATCGGACGCTCCCCCATCGCCGGTGTCGCCAGTGTCGCCAGTGTCTTCGCCGTCTTCGTCGGCGGCATTCGGATCGACCGTGAACAGCGTGACGCAGGTACCGATCGGCGTTCTGGTGTTGGGCGTCGGATCCTGCCCGACAACCACCCCATCCTCGGGACCCTCGATGCCTTCGACGCAGAATCCTGCCTCCTCGAGAATCCGAGTGGCAGCGTCGACGGATTGATCGATGACCGAAGGCATGGGCTGGGGACGCGGCCCAGCCGACACCAGGACCTCCACCACCTCGCCCCGGGAAACTCCACCCTGGCCTTCGCGCGGGATGACACGGAGGACGATGCCCTCGGGCACTTCCTCATCGAAGCTCGTGGTCTCCTCGATAGCAAGCGCCTCAGCACTCAGCAGCGCTCGCACATCCTCGATGGGGGCGCCCACCAGATCATCGGGGATGGTCCGAGGTGGGGGCCCAGTAGAAATCACCACGGTGACTTCGGACCCTTTCTCGACCTCGACGCCGTCGCTGAGGATCTGGATCACTGAACCTTCGGGAATGTCCTCGTCGAAGTCATCATCCTCCTCGACATCGAGTTCGAGTCGTTGAAGCTCGGCGATCACCACGCTGCCCGACTGCCCAACAAGGTCTTGCGGGATGGGAACGAGGGTTGGGCCAAGCGACACCGCATAGGAGAACTCTTCGCCCTCGGCAAGGAGTTCGCCCTCGGGCGGATCGGTCGAGATGATGTCGCCGGCGTCGATATCGTCATCGCGAAGCAGACGCGGTTCTTGAATCACCCAACCGAGAGACTGGATGTTCTGAAGCGCAGTCTCCTCGGCCACGCCAGCGAGGCGCGGTACGCGATGTTCGACCGGCTGCTGGTTGAGGAAAGCAAAGACTCCGCCGCCGATGGCGCCAGCAAGCACCAGGACACCAAAGATCACCCAGGGCCACTTTCGCTTTGCCGCGACTGGCTCATCGAGGCGATTCACCTGATCACGGGTCCGCGGAGCGGGCGTACCGATCTGGGTCGGAGCAAGCTTCTCGGTGGTTTCGCCGATCGGCGCCTGGGTGCCGACAAGCGGCAACTTGTCGGGCGGGGTCATGGCCTCGGCGGCAGCCAGAAGGCCCACCTTCAACTCGGCCGCGGTGGGGCGATCGGCTGGATCGAGCTGGCATGCCTTGCTCAGTGTGATCTGAAGCCGACCCATTTCGTCGGGAACATCAACGGAATTCTCCGTGCGCGCCATCAGGCTTCCGAGGGTGGTGTCAGCAGCGAAGGGAACCGCGCCGGTTACCGCCTCGATGAGCGATAGGCCGAGCGAATACACGTCGGACTTCTCGGTGAGTTTTTCGCCCCGGGCCTGCTCGGGCGAGGCGTACCGGGCAGTGCCGAGCATTTCACCGCTTTGGGACGTGACCCCGGCTTCGGCCAGAGCCAACGCAAGGCCGAAGTCGGCAACCCGAACGGTGCCGTCGGCGTCGAAGAGCAGATTCGCCGGCTTGATATCACGATGCACAAGGCCCCGTTTTGCCGCGTACTCAAGGCCCTTCGCTGCTCCGAGGCCAACCACCAGCGCCTGAGCGGGGCTGAGCAGGTTCCCCGCATCGATCATTCCGCGCAGGCTGCCCCCGCCCAGATACTCGGTGACGATGTAGGGGCGGTCGATGTCGTTCCAGTCATACACCGTGACGATGTTCTGATGAGAAAGTTGCGCGCAGCGGTGGGCCTCGGCGCGGAATCGTTCGAGAAACCGCTCGTCACCGGTGAGCCCATCGTGCAGCAGCTTTATCGCCACCGGGCGATCGAGCTTGATGTCCTGGGCCAGGTAGACCTGCGCCGACGCGCCGCGTCCGATAGGGCGCGACAGCTTGTACCGCTCGCCGACAATTCGGCCAACGTTGTCGTGCAGACCACCAAGAGACATCGGAGCCAGGTTAGTGCCAGTACATGCGACCCGGTGGTCGTTCTTGGAGGTCATCGCAGGTGTGACGAGATCGGTGTCACAGCATCTTGGGGGTGCTCGACACCCCGGAGACCACGCGGAGAAGGCAGACTGGATACATGTCGCTGCGCCAGAAGGTTGTTATCGGGTTCGTGCTGCTGCTGGCTGTCGGAGCCTTCGTGGCCGCCGGTCTTGCCGGAGGAACCGACACCCGCGACATCCTCATCGATGGCAACCCGGCCCTCGAGGGGTTCGTGCCCCGTCGCGGCACCGAAGTACTCCAGCAAAACAACGTTGAGCTGCTGGTGGCCCCGGGCTACCGCGCCCGCATCACCATCATCAACGACATCCCCATCCCTGACTCTCAGCAGTTCTTCAGCGAGTCGCTTCGTCGTGCCACCTACACCCCGGGAATCGGCCGAGTCGTCGAGCGACTTTCGCCCGACCGGAACTGTGTGCAGGCCGAATACTGGAACATCGCAGTCGGCGAAGCGGAGTCCGAAATCATCGGCTGGTGCTTTACGGTCGCTGCCTGACCAGGGCATCGACGGCGACTCGGGTGACCAATGGGTCGGGCCCGGCAATGACGCCCTGAAGCCCAACGGATTCTGCCGCGGCGACGTTGGCGACGAGGTCGTCGACAAACACCGCATCTGCAGCCGCGATGCCGAGCGCATCGAGCGC
>CAZGVQ010000158.1:0-7892 GCA_964529355.1 uncultured Acidimicrobiales bacterium | reverse complement strand
ATATTGAGCGAAAGGTCCACGGGCAGGTCGTTCTCAGAGAACCGGGTTCCGATCGAAACACCGATGCGGGGCTCACCGTCGACGTCGGACAGGGGCAGGCTCAGCTCGGTGAGCTCGCCCGCACGCTCGACGACGAGCTCGATGGTGTCGCCAGCCTCGCGGGCCAGCACCGCATCGCGAAGCTGGTTGGTGGTGAGAATTTCCTGGCCATCGGCTTCGATGATCACGTCGCCGCATTCGATCACATTGTCGGCGGCCGAATTGTCGGCAACCCCATCGACGGTCACGCCGGTGGGATCAAAGACGTCGTAGCCGAGATAGGTAAGCGCGACGATGTTGGCGGTGGACTGCGACGTCACCATCAGCTGGGCATTGCATTGACGCGACTCTTCCTGGGTCTGGGTGCCAAACACCGCCTCGGTGTCGCGAATATCGACCGCTGGACCGAACCGCACGAAGACCCACTCGAAGGCGGTGAGTCGATTCAAACGAACGGTGGTGAAGAACACTTCGCCGTCGGTCGGGAAGGTCTCAGCCCCTTCGATCTCGACAAGGTCTTCGATGGGGTTGACGGTGCCGAGTTCGAAGGCGGTATAGGGCACGGAAACCAGGCTGGCAATACCCGCCGCAATCGCGAGCAAAGCGGCCAAGCCAAGACCAACCGACAGCCAGAAGCGGGACTTCCGGCCGTCATCGTCGGTGTCCCCGGTGTCGCCGGAGTCAATCGTGTCGTCGATTGCGTTGTTGATTGTGCTGGTGTCTGTGCTGTTCTGCGTATCCATTTAGCGACCTGGCTCACCGAGAGCGTCATCGGACGATAACGTTTCAGGCATCGTGATTCTTTTGTCGGCCACTCTGTCGCTCACCATTACTGCACTTGTTGGAATTGTGCTTGCTTCTCAGCCTGCCACTTCTCCAGCCATACTCCTACGCGCGAGCCAGCCGAAATCACTGCGAAACCGCCAAGATGACCAACCAGAGCTGCTCACCACCGACGACTTGATGCATTTCGCCAAAACTGCGCCCCGCGAAAACCGGCACGCACCCCACTCGCCTCGCGGCGATTCGCCGATGATGTCGCGACCCTGGTGGGGGTATCTCGGCCTTGGATTTCGCCGGCCCGAACAACCGGTTGTCGGCAAAAACGCCAAAGTCCGATGGTGGCAACGGCTTCGGGCAGTAGTCATGCTCGCAGTCATCGTTGTACTGCTGGGCGTTGCCGTGGCCGGCCTCATCGGAGCGATGGTGTTTCTTGCCGGCTATCTACTCGAGACAGCCGTCAGCTAGGTCGTCCTAGCGTCCGAAAAGTCCTCGACGCGGTTCCTCGTCGACCTCAACCGGTGGCGGTGGAGGCGGGGGAGGAAGCTCTGCGCCGGAGTCAAAGAGATCGGAGACGCCACTGGAGGCACTGGCGGCAGGGGCCTCGGCTGCACCGGGGTCGAAAGCGGTCGATGCATTGTCGCCGCCCAGCTCAAAGCCGAGACCTGTGCTGCCGGTAGCAACCGCAGCGGCTTCCGCCGGGCTCTGCGGAGTGTCGGAGATCTGAGGAACCTGAGCGAACGGATCGGTCGACTCTGGCATTGCCTCAACCGGTGCCGAACCAAAGGCAGGGGCCGGAGGAATTGCCTCGGGAAGCGGCGGGATCGGCTCACTCGGAACGCCAGCGTTTGCCATGGCGGTGTCGAGTGCCGACGGAGCTGGGGCAGGAGTATCGAAGGGCGAGGTGCCCTGCTCTGCTACCTCAGCACTCGGCACCGCTTCGGCTGGAGCGGCCACAAAGGCATCACTCAGCGAAGTCGTTGGGGCTGGGGCAGCTGTGGTCCCGAAGGGATCCGATGACTCTACGGCTGACAACACCGGGGTGTTGACCGTGGTGGCCGGATCCTCAACGGATTCGAGTGGCGCAGGCGCAGCGGTCACGGCAGAGACGTCGCTCGTCGATGCCGCACCGTTCGAGATGGCCACGTGGTAGTACGGGCGGAACTCGAACGTAATGGGGTGCAGTTCGAACAATTCACAGGATTCGACATTCTCTTCATTGCGAAAACGTTCGATCGTGGCAATGGCCGACTCAAGATCGTCGCACGGAATGTGCGACTTCTCGTCGGCTGTGTTGACAATCACCATATGGGTCACGGCGGAAACTCCTTGAGGTATCGAACTCCTTTCGGACCACATGAGCTGGTCTTTAGAAGTTTCGGGTCGCCGATTCTGCTTCTCCTCAGCGACACTTGATCCAGTGACGACGCAGGACGACCCCAAGTATCCCTCATCGACGTACCGCGATGACCGTCGCGCGGCGGCTATCGCCGGTCACGAAGGCGACCAGACCACCGCGCGTCAACTGCTGGAGTCAGCCGACGACCGCGTGCGAGCCACCGCTCTCGGAGCACTCGAGCGAAGTGGTGCCCTCCGCCCAAGCGACCTTCAGGCGGCCTTGGCGGACGGCTCGGCTCGTGTCAGACGGCGAGCCGTCACCATCGCGGCCCGATATCCCGATGTAGAGATAGCCAACCTTTTGGATGACCCCGACCATTCGGTTGCCGAGGTCGCCGCCTGGTCGTGCGGTGAGCGCCTCGAAGCACCCAATGTCGCAACGGTCGTGACGAGCCTCATCACGATGACCACCGAGCATCCCGACCCGCTCTGTCGCGAAGCCGCGGTGGCCTCGCTTGGTGCTCTGGGCGACGATCGGGCCGTCGACGCTATCCTCTCGGCACTTACCGACATCCCTCAGATTCGACGACGGGCGGCCCTGGCGCTCGCTCCGTTCGACGATCCTCAGGTCACCGCAGCTCTCGAAGCGGCGCTCGACGATAAGGACTGGCAGGTTCGTCAAGCCGCCGAGGATCTCCTCGGTAGATAGCCGGCCAGAAGCCAGCTACCGCTTGGAGTCCATGAACATCGCCTTCACTGCTTCATAGGATTCGATGCAGCGGCCGGCGCCGAGCACCACGCACTCCAGCGGCGTCTCGACAAGATTCACCGGCACATCGGCTTCGCCTGCGATGCGGGAATCGAGGCCTTTGAGCAGTCCGCCGCCACCCACCAGGTGGATGCCCTGCTGGATGAGATCCTGGGCAAGCTCCGGCGGGGCCTGGGCAAGGCACGCGAGAACCGCATCGACCATGGCCGAAACCGCTTCATCGGTGGCACCGCGGATCTCTTCGGGTGAGAGCACCACGGTTTTTGGCAGGCCGCTCATCAGCTCGCGGCCCCGAACCTCAGCCATGACCTCGTCGTCGGTCGGTGCCGCAGAACCAATGGTGAGCTTGATCTCTTCAGCGGTGCGTTCGCCAATGGCGATGCCGTACTGACGGCGGACATAGGACTGAATCGCAGCGTCGATATCGAAGGACCCCACCCGGACCGCTTCGAGAGCGACAACACCACCCAGCGATATCAGCGCGGCCTCCGAGGTACCTCCACCGATGTCGATCACCATGTTGCCAATGGGTTCGTTGATCGGCAGGTTGGCACCTATAGCCGCGGCCATCGGCTGCTCGATGAGCTGTGCATCGGACGCTCCGGCACGACGGGCGGCCTCGGTAACCGCACGCCGCTCGACAGCGGTGATGGCCGACGGCACACAGATGATCACCCGCGGCTTGTTGAAGCGACTCACTCCCACCCGCTCGAGCAGCAACCGGATCATTCGCTGCGTCACTTCGAAATCGGTGATGGCGCCGTGCCGCAGCGGACGGACCGCAACGATGTAGGAGGGCGTGCGCCCAATCATCTGCCACGCCTCGGTGCCCATGGCCAGGACTTCTTTGGTCTGGCTGTTCAGTGCGATAACCGACGGCTCATTGAGGACGATGCCTTCGCCGCGCGCGTAGACCAGCGTGTTCGCCGTGCCCAGGTCGATTGCCAGATCGCGTGCCATCAGAAGGACTCTAGAGGCCGAAGTAGTCGGCGTCGCTCTGCTGGTCGGGCCCGTCTGGTCGGAGCGCCTCGAGGTTCTTGTCGAACTCATCGATGCTGTGGGTGAACCCCTGCGGGCGAGATGTCCAGAGCCACATCACCAGCGAACCAAGAACGCTGAGACCAACGGCGATGAGAAGAAAGAAGACCGCGCTCATGCCCCTGCCTCGGTGATGTGTTGAGGTTCGAGTCCCCAGCTTTCGCCATCCCGCCATTTTTCGCGCTTCCAGATCGGGACGGAAGACTTCAGGGCGTCGATGCCGAACTTTCCGGCCAGGAACGCAGCCTCTCGATGGGGCGATGACACCGCCACCACCACTGCTGCCTCGCCGACCGGCACCGGCCCGATGCGGTGGATCATCGCAACCCGTCGGACGTCGGGATGAAGCGACCGAAGTTCCTCGGCCACCAGCGCGAGCCGAGGCACCACGTGTTCTTCGTAGGCTTCGTATTCGAGCAGGGAGACCTCTTCGCGGCCCTCGGAGTGATCGCGGGCCGTGCCGGTGAAGAGCACCACAGCGCCACAGTCGGGACGAACCGCCCACTCGTAGGCTTCGGCCACGGGGAGTTTGCTCGACGAAAGGGCGAGCCAGTTGTCGCTGTCAGCCGGCGGATGCTGCACGTTGGAGGTGTCGCTCATCTCCTTCCGAGACTACGCCGCAACCCACCCCTACGTCCTACCCGCGACCCAAAAGGCGGGTCACATTAGCACCTCGACATTGGGAGGGTACGGAAAATGCAGCTTCCCGCGGATAACGCGGAGCCTTCAGTAGATACTCTCCTGATGTGGCTACGGAGGGTTTTGACAACGCCGACGATCCGTCGGACGAACCATTGCGCGACTCACCTTTTGAGTCGGGCGACCTCGACCAGCCCCTTTTTCGACACCCTTCGGAGATCGGCGCCATGGTGGCCGCCGCCAACGGCGTGTCGGTCACCCAGAAAAAGTCCCGGCATCCGGTCGGTGTCATCAGCCTGGGCGCCTCGCTCGCGCTGCTGGCTGTAGTCATCATCTCGCTGGCCACACCCGGTCCCGAGTCCGACAGCTTGGTTGCCGCCGAACAAACCTCGACGCTGAGCAACATCAACCTCGCATCGACCACCGTGCCATCCACACCGACCCCTGCGCTGGTCAGCTCCGACGGTGTCATGCGCATCGAGCGATGGGGCGGCGGCAAGAAGACCCAGGGCAATGGCGTGTTGATCTTTGACGACGGCTACATCGCGACGTCACGAAAGCTCGTTGCTGGCGCAACCCAGCTGCTGGTCACGTCACCCGACGGCCAACAACACGAGGCCGAGATCGTCGGCGCCGACTTCATTCTCGATATCGCCGTGTTGAAGATTCACTCCTCAAACCTCGCCGTGGCCCCCATGGCCGACGCCGAGCCCCGCCGAGGCGAGCTGGTGTACCTCGCCGACACCTGGTCTCAGCGTGGCGAGGGCACCCCGGTTCTCGCCACCGACAAGGTCGTAGCCGACAACAATGGCTTCCACCGCCAGGAACTGCTCGAGTTCGACGCACCGATAAGCCGACAGGCAGTCGGTGCCCCGCTGATGGATGACGACGGCAACGTCGTGGCCATGGTTCTGCCTGTCGACCAGTCCGGACCCCACCGGTTCGCTCTCGACATTTCAGCGGTTCGGCTCGCTTCGCACCAGATCATCGAAACCGGCTTCGTAAAGCACGTCGCCTGGATCGGCATCAAGGGCATTTCCTTAGAGCAAGGCAAGGGCGTTCGAATCGACACCGTCGTCGAGGATTCACCCGCCGATGAGGCCGGTATCGAGGTTGGCGATGTCATCATCACCGTGGCCCGCCGCAACGTCTCCAGCATGGACGATCTGCATCGCAAGCTCGGCAACCTTGCCTCCCGGCAGGTCACGCAGATCACCCTGATGCGAGGCGGCGAGACCGTCGAAGTCGATATCACCCTGGGCATCCGAGCTCAGATCTGAGTTCGACGGGCGTCAGTCCTTCGAGTGACCGGCCAGGTTCGCCAACCGCGATCGCCGAATCAGTAGCGCAATCGCGATGGCTCCCCCGCCGAGCAGCGCGGCGGTCGCACCCAGCGCCAGCATCTGGCGCCGTTTGGCGTTGAGGTTGCCGAGTGGCCCGGCATCATGGCCGGCCACGTAGGCCTCCTCATTGGAGTTCGCCGGTGACCACCCGAGCGCCTTGATGCGGTCGTTGGCCACCACCCACGGATGGGTGACGTAAGGGAGAATGCCCGGCGGGGTCCGGGTGAACCCCAGCCGAAACCGGATGGCCGATAGCAGGCGAGCCGCCCAATCGGGCACGTGCAGCCGGGGCTTCGGACCAGCCAGTGCCGCCAGCCCGTCGGGAGTGATCCAAGAGTCCGGCGCGACATTGATCGGGCCATGCACCTGTTCGGCTACCGCTATCGCAACCGCGGTAGCCAGATCATCGACATGAAGGTACTGGGCAGGAGCCTCACCGGACTCCGAGCGAATCACCGATGCTGAGGAAAGAAGGTCACTCAAGCCGCCGCGACGAAGTTCGCTCACCACCACCGCCGGGCGGATGATGGACAGAATGCGCCTCGGGTCCTTTGCGGCCCAATCGGTGGCGGCCTGTTCGACCATTGCCATATGCGCTGCGAACGCGAACTCACGGTTGGGTCGGACGGGTGCGTCTTCGGTGATCGGCATCGGGTTGTCCGACCATGCGCCGTACACCATCGTCGTCGACAGAATCACGACGTGTCCGATGTCCACCGCGGTCGCGGCATCAAGCACCCGTCGAAGAATTGCGATGTCGAGACGGCCGTCCTCGGGGGTCACGGCATCGGCGCGCACATTCGAGAGGCAGTGCACGAGCGTGTCGGCGCCGGTGAGAAGCTCGATCGGGTCAGCCGTGGCAAGGTCGGTGAGGTGAAAATCGTCGAGGATCGACGAGCCACCGAAACGATCGATTCCCACAATCTCGGCCGCCGGAAGCGATGCCCGCACGGCAGCCACTACACCGCGCCCGACGATTCCTGAGGCGCCGGTCACCACGATTCGCGAGGTTCTGGTTGAGTCGGATGACACCATTTCCCCCCGCGTGTTTTCTTGAATCTCGCCAGTCACCGGACCGCTCATAGGATCTACCATGCCAACCAGGGCAACGCTGTTCCTACTCGTACTACCGAAAGTTCCCGCTACGAACATGAGCGACGATCTCCCAGAACCCTCCGATGAGGACGAACAGGGTCCAGATCCCACCGATCCATTTTCTCAGATCCCGATGTTCGGCGATCTGTTCAAACTGTTCTCGAACCAGTCGTCGCCGGACTGGAGTGGAGCCCGCCAGATGGCCATCACCATCGCGTCGGGCGGCGAGAGCCAACCAAATGTCGATCCGCTCGAACGCATCGCCTACGAAGAACTGCTGCGTATTGCCGAGCTACAGATCGTGAACGCCACCGGTCTCACCATCTCGTCGGGCGGGTCAGCACTCTCGCTTGAGGTCATCACCCGAACCGAGTGGGCGTCGCGAACCATCGACACCTACCGACCCATTTTCGAACGACTCACCGAGTCACTGTCGGCCAATCAGGCCCCCATCGACACCGCCGATCCAAGCGCCGCATTCCTCGGTCCGATCATGGCCATGATGGGCCCGATGATGCTCAATGTGACCGCCGGGTCGATGGTGGGTCACCTCGCGCAGCGGTCGTTGGGAACCTACGACCTCCCGATCCCCCGCGACGACGGCGACACGCTGGTGGTGGTGGGCGAGAACGTCGAGGAGTTCCGCGATGAGTGGAGCATCGATGTCGACGACATGCGGCTCTGGGTGTGCCTCAACGAAGTCGCTCACCATGCGGTGTTCCGCATCCCCCATGTCCGCTCCCGACTCCTCGAGCTTCTCGGCGACCACGCGTCGGGTTTCAACCCCAACCCCACAGCGCTCGAAGACAAGATGCGCAACGTCGAACTCACTGGCGACATGAGCGGGATTC
>CAZGVQ010000157.1:0-7905 GCA_964529355.1 uncultured Acidimicrobiales bacterium | reverse complement strand
ACTACCAACTTGGCGAACTCGCCGAGGTGGCCGACGCCGCTCCAGGTACCACCATCGTGCACGACCACTTCGGCACACCGTTGGGTGTCGGCTCCTTTGCCGGACGTGCCGATGAGATCTTCGCTCAATGGCAAACCGACGTTGCGGCGCTTGCCGAACGCCCGAACGTGGTGGCCAAACTCGGCGGCATGGCGATGCCCGACAACGGATTCGGGTGGCACACCGCAAGTCGCCCACCAACGTCCGACGAGTTCGTCGAAGCCCAGGCTCGCTGGTATCACCACACCATCGAGTGCTTCGGCGCCGAGCGATGCATGTTCGAAAGCAACTTCCCGGTCGACCGATTCTCGCTGTCGTATTCGGTGCTTTGGAACGCGCTCAAGAAGATCGCCTCGCAGTACTCCGAAGCCGAACAATCGGCGATGTTCGCCGGAACGGCCCGCCGGGTCTACGGGTTGTAGCGGTCGGGCAACAGGTAGCTGGGCTGGAGCCGAAAACCGCGGAACAATCAGGCGAACCGGCGGGTTCCGGTTCAATGCAAGAGATCCGCTGGGTGGTTCCGGTCACCATTGTGTTGCTTATCGCAACCATCTGGGCCTTTACCGGGTCCGAAGCCGTAGCCCGAAACGAACCTGGGGTTCGGGTCGCCCCAGGCGACGCCTACAACCCCATTGCGGCGGGCGAAGACCTGCCCGACGGCTTTCGCCAACTGCTTCCGCGCGATGCGATTCTCCCCATCTATGAGCCCGAGTTTGTCTCGGCCGCCGAAACGGTATGGCCCGACGCAACCCAGGTCATCGGTGTCTCGATCAACGGTGAATCAAAGGCGTACCCGGTAAGTGTGCTCAACGGACGCGAGCTGGTGGTCGACGAGCTCGACGGAATACCAATACTCGTCAGTTGGTGACCGCTTTGTGCAACGGCGATGGTCCATCGCCGAGAGATAAACGGAACCGAATTGATCTTTGGCGTTCACGGTGCCCTCTGGGGTAACGCCATGACGTGGTGGGATCACGAAACCGGCAGCATCTGGAGTCAGCCCTTGGGTCAGGCCATCGCCGGGCCACGCAAAGACGAAACCGTCGAGCTGCTTCCCTCCGAATACACCGATTGGGGCGCATGGCGCGACGAACACCCCGACACGCTGGCGCTCGACGCCGCTGCCGGGCCCACCGGATTCAACCTCGAAGATTTCTACCTGGTGGTCGACTTCGCTGACGACGCACGGGCGTACCCGGTGCCCGACCTGCAACGGGTTGGTGTGGTCAACGATGTGGTTGCCGGGCTTGAGATCGCAGTGGTGAGCGATCCCACCGATTCGCAGCGGTGGGCGGTCTTCAGTCGGGCCCTTGGCGATCACGTGGTCGAACTCGAAGTCGACGGCGATCTCCTGCGCGACCGGATAACCGGAACCACCTTTCATCCCACTTTGGGCCTGGGGGTCGAGGGCGAACTGTCCGATGAAATCCTCGATCTGCTTCCCGGCCTCACCTCATTCCCCGGCGACTTCGACACCTTCTGGCCCGAGGGGTCGGTTTGGGCACCCTGAGCCGAGCGCTGGGCGCCCTGTGGCTCCGCGGCGAAACCTGGGAAGGCGCCGACCAGGCGCCTCTTTATCAGCCGATCCTTGCGGTCGCCGCGGCTTCGTTGCTGTTCGCCTTCGCCCGCTTCGGCGGAATCCTCGTCGAGACTCCACGGGCATTTGTCCGTATGGCACTCATCGGCATCTGGGGCTGGCTCGGACTGGCACTGCTCACCGGTTTGGCGGGTCTGGTTCTGGGCCGACGCGAAAACCCATCGCTTGAGGCCGCTCCGACCTTTCAGCGGGCAGTGGTGGTCACCGGACTCGCCCATATCCCGGTGCTGATATTCGCCATGGTGATGTTCATGGCGTCGAACCTCTTTGAGTTGCTGGGCCCGGGTCGAGTCCTGGCCGTCATCGTGCTGGCGTTCTGGATGCCCGCATCGATCGTCGTGGGCTTCCGGCAGCTCAACCGATTCTCGTGGGCCGCATCGGCTCTCAGTACCATCCCGCCATACCTCCTGTGGTTGGCCGTCGTGGCTCGCTACCTCCTCAACCAGGTGGCGCATCTCCTCTAATAGGGTGCGGCTGATGAAGGCCGTTCTCTTCGATGCCGCCGGGGTGCTCACCGCACCCTTTTCCTTCGACCTGGTCGCCGAAGCCATCACGTCCGGTGCTGACGTTGACACACTCGTCGAGGTCCTCCTGCCGATCTTTTCGGGGGAGGGCGCCGACGACGACGCAGTAAGGGTCGGCAACCAACTCGAACGGGGCGAGGTCTCCCTGGAGGACTTTCTGGATTCTCTGGGCGAGGCGCGACGCGACGCTGCGATGGTGATCGACCCACATAGCCCCACGTTCTTTGGTCGGTATTGGAGCCCCAACATCGCGATGGCCGAGTTCGTCCATGAGGTCCATGAGGCTGGGTTTCTCACCGGGTTGGTCTCGAACAACGTTCGCGAGTGGCAGGACACCTGGGATCGTCTTGTCCCCACGACTCTGCCCTTCGACGTCCGGCTGTTTTCCTGGCAGGTCGGGGCGCGAAAACCCGAACCGGCGATCTATGAGCGGGCGTTGCGTGGGCTCGACATCGCGGCCACCGATGCGTTGTTCATCGACGACTTTGCGGTTATGGCCGACGGCGCTCGATCGCTCGGGATGACCGCCATCGACTTTGTCGACGAGGAGTCAGCCATCGCCGAAGCCCGGCAACTTCTTGGGCTTGCCCCCGGGGTTGGGTGACTAAGCGGCGATGTCCTCGCTCGCGTCGCTGCGCACCATCCAATGCTCGGGCAGCGCGGTGGCGGTTCCGTCGCTGCTCTTGCTCGCCAGCATCGAAAGGACGTCGGCCAACGACTGGGCCCGCGAGTAATACCAACCCTGGATGACGTTGAAGCCCATCGATCGGGCCAGATCGAGTTGTTCCTGGGTCTCCACGCCCTCGGCGACCACCGTGAGGTCCAGGTCGGCAGAGAGCGCCACGATGGCTTTGGCGATCGCATGCTCTGTCGAGCCCGCTTCGAGCTTCCCGATAAACGTTCTGTCGACCTTTACGACCGATAGCGGCAGATCGCGGATGTGGGCCAGCGACGAGTAGCCGGTCCCGAAGTCGTCGAGGGCCAGGCGAATGCCGCGGTCGTGCAGGCTGAGAAGGGCCGCAATCGCTGCTGGCCCGGTATCGAACGCCGCGCTTTCAGTGATCTCGATGCACATCAGTGACGGGTCGAGTTCGTAGCGGGTGAGCGTCTCGGAGATCGTCTCGACGAAGTCGGGCTGCACGATGCTCAACGCCGAAAAGTTGCACGCGACGCTGAGGCCCGGTTGCGCAACGGACATCGCCGCAGCTGCCTTACAGCTGAGATCGAAGGCTTTGCTGTCGAGCTCCCAGATCAGGCCCGAACTCGATGCGGCATCGACAAAGCCGCCCGGGGCAACCAGCGTGCCGTTCCGGTTGCGACATCGGGCCAGGGATTCGAACCCGAGAAGCTTGTCGGAGACCGAGTCGACCAGTGGCTGAAAGTGCATCTCGAGGGCGTCTTCGTCGAGCGCTCGACGCAGCGTCTCACGCTGGCTGTCGGCGATCTTGGCCGCGTTGGCAAGTTCATCGGTGAATCGCTCGGCGCGGTTTCGACCCTTTGCTTTGGCTGAGTAGAGCGCGAGATCGGCATGGCGCAGAAGGTCACCGCTTCCGATGTCGCTCCCGCGGACCTGTGCGACCCCAATCGAAGCGGTGAGGGTGAAGGTCATGTTGTTGATAGTGACCGGTTGGCGAAGGTTCGAGACGATGTCGTTGGCGATCGCGAGGGCTTCGTCGGCGTCCTTCGAATCGAAGAGGACAACAAACTCATCGCCTCCCAGTCGGACGACCAGATCGGTGTTGTGCCGGTCGAGTTTCACGCGCTTCGTCGCCGCCCGGAGGACCTCGTCGCCGATTCGGTGACCGTGGGTGTCGTTGATGAGCTTGAAGTTGTCCAGGTCGATGAGACACGCCGTGACGAGGAGTTCGGGTTTCTCATCGAGGTAGGTTGCGAGTCGCTCATCCATCTTGCGCCGGTTCGGCAACCCGGTGAGCTGGTCGTGCAGCGACCGTGCTCGAAACTCCCGTTCGGTTTGTCGCGCCTCGGTAACGTCGTGCAGTCCGAGCACGGTGCCGATGGTCTCGCCATCGGTGCCGAGTACGGGTCGCCCCGAGACCACAAGGTTGCGATATTTCGAATCGGCAATGGTCGACATCTCCTGCCCCGGCAGCTCGCTCCCTGCGAGAACCTGGCGAACGGGATGATCCGAGCCTTGGGCGACATGCCCGGAGGCATCGAGGAACGTCATGTCTTCGAGCTTCAACGCCGCGGCTGGAACCGTGGGGTCGAGACCCAGAATCCGGCGAGCTGCGTCGTTCACGACAAGCAGCGCACCGAGGGCATCGGTGGCAACGATTCCGTCCTGAAGCTGCTCGACGATGGCCTTGGAAAGGCGCTCGTTTCGGTTGAGCGTGTTTTCGAGTTCGGTGTGGTGGTTGCCGTCGCGGAGCGAAAGCACGATTCCGCCGACTCGAGAATCGTTGGACAGGTCGCGTCCGGTGACATCCATGCGTTTGAAGTCGCCGCTCGAATTCTTGACCCGAATCACCGACCGGTAGACCTCGTCGCCGCCCGACAGCTTCGCAAGCGAGCTAAACGCGGAATCCAAGTCGTCAGGATGAACGAGATCGGCCACATTCATGCCGATGACCTCGCTGGGGTGGTAGCCCAACTGCGTCGAGATGGCCTTGTTCGTAAAGGTCACCCGAAGCCCGGGGTCGACCACCACGACGGCGTCTCGCAGGGCGTGAAGAATCAGGTCGGCGACATCCTGGTCGTCTGAACCGGTTGCGAGTTGCGAGGCGCGGGTTGCGCAGAGGCGCGCAAGGCCGTGCATGGCATCCGGGTCGAACTCGTCGCCGGTGCGGGCAACCGTGAGCGCACCGATGACCTCGCCCCGAGGCGAGAGAATCGCGAAGCTTGAGAACCGCTCGTCCAGCTGATGTCGGCCATCGTGATCGAGCAGCGCCTGTTCGGTTGGTCGCAACGGCCGGGGCTGCAGCACGGTTTGCCCCAGCGATGCGACCACCACAGCCCGGTGTTGGTCGAAGATCGCTACCTCGACCTCAGACTTCGCCAGACTCGTCGCAACACGTACCGCATCGATCAACGAAGGATCGCCCGATAGCTGCGCTACCGTCCGCCGAGACTCCTCGATTTGCTGCACAGGGTTATATCGACGCCGCAGCGGAGGGACTTGACCATCCGATCGGCGGGTCGGACTCGATATCAATCAGGCGCTGTGCTGCCCCCGAGGGGGATCGGGTTCATGCCGAGTTTGGTGTGGTCCCAGGATCGAATCCGATCGACGTCGAAGCGAACCGCGACCCGCTTGTGGAGCATCGTTTCAACAAACGGGGCCATCTCGTCGGTGTAGGGCCCGGTGTATCGCTCCCAAACGCTCACGCCTACCTTCCAGAGTTGATCCGGGTCATCGACGATCACCCCGTGCCCGTCGAGCGACACCCCGCGGAGCGAGTCGTAAGTCTGGCCATCTTCGACCATCACGGTGAGTGCGCTGTTGCGTCGCAGGTTCACCACCTTCTGCGCCTTGGCCTTGGTCTCGAACCAGATCTGACCGTCGACGACGCCAAACCACATCGCCACAAGATGCGGCGACCCGGATGGGCCGACTGTCGCCATGGTGGCGGTTCGTGACTGTTCGATGAACCGTTGCACTTCATCATCGGTCATCTCGATCTTCGACCGTTCGTTGGTACCCATCAGGCCACCGCCGCGTCGATGCGGGCCATCATTGCGTCGTCGAGCTTTCCGACCACCTCAAGTGCCTCCATATTCTCGGTTACCTGCGAGGGCCGACTGGCGCCGGTGATGACCGTCGAGACCTCGGGATTCTTGAGACACCACCCGATGGCCAGCTGCGCCATCGAACAACCGATCTCCTCGGCGATGGGCACGAGGTTGCGGACCTTTGCCAGATTCTCCTCGACCTGCAGTGCGTCTCGGAGCCACTCGTAGTCGGCGAGGGCGAGTCGACTGTCTTCGGGTACGCCGTCGTTGTACTTGCCGGTCAGCAGACCCGAGGCCAGCGGGCTCCACGTGGTGTTGCCCAGCCCGATCTCGTCGTAGAGGCCGTCGTATTCCTCCTCGACCATCGTGCGGCGCAGCAGGCTGTACTCGGACTGCTCGGTCACGGGCTTGCGGAGGCCCAGCCGGTCGGCCACTGCGTGAGCGTCGCGGAGTTGCTCGGCCGTCCACATCGAGGTACCCCAATAGGTGGCTTGCCCCCGTTCGACCATGTCGTGCATCGCCCAGACGATTTCCTCCATCGGCGTGTCCGGGTCGCACCGATGACAGAACGCGATGTCGACGAAGTCGAGCCCCAGTCGCTCGAGCGACCCCTCGATGGCCTGACCCAGGTATTTGCGGTTGAGGGTCATGCGGGTGTTCGGCCCGTCGTGGATTCCAAAAAAGAACTTCGTGGAAACTACGTATTGGTAGCGAGGCCAGTTGAGCTGGGCGAACACCTCGCCCATGATGGTTTCGGATTTGCCGGCGTCGTAGGCCTCGGCGTTGTCGAAGAAGTTCACCCCGGCATCCCAGGCCGCCTCCATACAGTTGCCGGCCAGGTCGGTGTCGAGCTGCGTGTTAAAGGTCACCCAGGACCCGAACGAAAGCTCGCTGACTTTCAGGCCGCTTGCGCCGAGCCGTCGATAGCCCATCGCAGGGTGTCGTGGATCTTGTTCCGGATCTGTCATGGCGGGAGCATACGGCAAGATGCGATACTGCACCCATGAGCTCCGAGACCCAGACCGATGATCCGATTCACGTTTGTATGGAGCGCTGGCACCAGCACATGAACGGTGAGCTGGAAGGCGGCTTCGATGCCATCCTGCACCCCGACGTCACCTTCATCTCGCCGGTGGTGTTCACCCCGCAGGAAGGCATCGATGTCACCAAGCTCTACCTGATGGCGGCCGGCGGCACCCTGGGTGGCGGCAACAAAGACCGGGCCGAACGCGAAGCCGCCGAAGCCGATGGCAAGGCGTTTCGCTACACCAAGAAGGTTCTCGACGGCCACCACGCGGTCCTCGAATTCGAAACGTACATGGGCGGGAAATACGTCAACGGTGTCGACATCTTCACTTGCGACGACGACGGCATGATCACCGAATTGAAGGTCATGATCCGGCCACTCCAGGCGGTGAACATCGTGCACGAACAGATGAAGGCCATGCTCGAGACGCTCGGTAGCTCCGAGACATCCGGCGCATAGGACCCGCCAAAATGGCCACGCTCGTTCCCGTCATCGATATCGCCAACCCAAGCGCCAGCGAAACAGCGGCCCTCGACGCCGCATGTCGCGACCATGGCTTCTTTCTGCTCTCGGGACATGGGCTCGACGACCTCATCGCCCGAACCTTCGACCAGGGCCAACGGTTCTTCGACGCAGACCGGACGGTGAAGGAATCGGTGCGTCGCACACTCGAGGTTCCTCTTGGCTACTTCGATCGCGAGCTGACCAAGCGGCGCCGCGACCATAAGGAAGTCTTCGACTTCATCGATCCCACACGGGGCGGCGCGAAGAACCCAAACCGGTGGCCGGCCGCACCCGCTACCGACTTCGATCCAGCTGTCTTTCGATCGACGATGGACGAGTTCTTCGAGGCCTTCTCGGCGCTTGCCGACCGGACGACAGCGCTGGTGCTGACCACGTTGGGCCTCGACGGGTCGATCATCGAAGGCGAGCTGGGATCACGGCTTTCCAGCACCGTGCGCCTGAACCACTACAACATCGGCGACCCGGTCCCCGAAGCCGAACGCGCCGGCCTGGCCGATCTGGGC
>CAZGVQ010000156.1:0-7926 GCA_964529355.1 uncultured Acidimicrobiales bacterium | reverse complement strand
TTTTCGCGTAGGTCGTACTCGCTCTCGATATTCTGGGCGTCAACGCTCAGGCCGGGTTCGCGTAGGAGTCGCGTGACGTCGTCGTTGCGAAACACCGCCCACGGCCCGGCCAGGGTCTGTTGCACCGGCAGCTGCTCGCGCATCTCGGCGAGGTGCGGAAACGGGTTGGCTACGTACCCGTCATCGAGAGGGTTGAAGAAAACGTCGGTCATCGATTCGGCCTTCCATAGCTTGTCCAGGGCCGCCGATTTCAGTCTGTCTGGTTCCGCAGAAACTCTTCGAACTCGAGAGCGAGGTCGTCGCCTGTCGGAATATCGACGGTCGAGTTCTCGACCCGTTCGTCGTAGCTGGCTTCGAGGTCCGCGAGCATCGAGCGATGGTCGGGGTTCTGCTCCAGCAATTCGTCGATGTGCTTACGGGCTGTTTCGCCGGCCTCGAGCAGCTCGGCTGATTCGAAGCGCACATGAGCGGTGTCGTACAGGCCGTCGAGGAGGGCAGCCGAAGCCGCTGGGTAGGGCATTCCGCCGAGGTAATGGGGAACCTGCGCCCAGAGCCCGATGGAGGGAATGCCGGTCGCTGCGGCCTGAACCTCGATGATGCTCTGCACGCCGGCGGGCACGTCGAGCGAGGCATTGAGGAACCCACGCCGATGGGCCAAAGCTTCGGAGCTGGCGGTCGACGAGAGTGCTGGTGCTCGGGTATGGGGTGCTGCAGCGGGATATGCGCCAAGGCTTACGACCATGCTTACGCCGAAGTCGGCGATCAGCTCGCCGATAGCGGCCGCAAAGCGCCGCCAGTGGTAGTCGGGTTCGGGGCCGGTGAGTAGCAGCACGTCGGTGCCGTCGTTGTCGACGATGTGGTCAAGGGTGATCTCGGGCCAGTCGAGAGAGGTCGAGACACCCTCTTCAACCCGAAGCGTTGGGCGGCGGGCGCGATGGTCGAGTAACCAGTCGTCGTCGAAGGTGGCCACCCTCACAGGGGTACTTTGCCCGACGATGACATCGCGAGCGGCCTGGGCAGCACTGCTCGCATCGATCCATCCGCTCATGACGATGAGCAGAATTGGTTCGTTGAGTTCGGGACGCGACTCGACGGAGTAAAGCGCGTCGGGTTCGGGTGTGGCGGGCATTGATCCAAACCTAACCGCCACAGGAAGTTCTGTCCCATCTGCTGGCGACGCCCGGGTTCACGCACTGGGAACTGGTCCTGCTGGCGGATTTCCCAACTACGATGGCGGTGGTATGGCAGATGTAACTGATGCAACGTTTGAATCCGCGGTTCTCGAGCGCTCCAAGACCGTTCCGGTGGTCATCGACCTTTGGGCCGAATGGTGTGGGCCCTGCAAGACGTTGGGTCCGATTCTCGAAAAGGTCATCGCCGAAACCGGCGGCCAGGTCGAACTGGCCAAGGTCGATGTCGATGCCAACCCGGCGGTTGGTCAGGCCTTTCAGGTGCAGTCGATTCCGGCTGTGTATGCAATGAAGGACGGCAAGGTCGTCGACAACTTCATGGGCGCAAAACCCGAAGCCGAGGTGCGCGACTTCGTGCAGAAGCTGGTTCCGGAGGCCGAGCAGACCGAAGTCGAGCGGCTTGTCGAGCTTGGCGACGAGGACTCCCTTCGGGCGGCCTATGCGCTTGAACCAACCAACCCTGCCGTGGTTGTCCCGATGGCCGAGATCCTCGTCGAGCAGGGGTTTGGCGAGGATGCCGAGCTCATCCTCTCGAAGATTCCCGAAACCGCAGAGGTGCGTCGGGTACTGGCCATGATCCGCACCGGCGCAACCGGCTTCGATTCCGAAGAAGAACTCGATGCAAAGCTCACCGACCTGCTCAGTCGGGTAAAGGGTGACGACGATGTTCGCCAGGAGTTCATCGACATGCTCGCGGTCATGGGCCCCGACAACCCCAAAACCGCTGAGTGGCGAAAGAAGCTCAGTACCGCGTTGTTCTAAAGCAGAGTGGCGAGGCCTTCTACGGTGGCTGCTACTTCTTCGTGGTTTCCGAAGACGCTGGCCACCATCTGGTCTACTCCTGCATCGGCGAACTCCTGGAAGTGTGAGCCGATCTCGTCGATGCTGCCCACAACGGCGATGTCTTCGGGGCCGTCGTAGCCTTCGCGATCGAGCATGGCCCGGTACGACGGCAGCTGGCCGTAGATCTCGAAGTCCTTGGCGGCCCGTTCGCGGGCGGCGGCCGGATCGGACGTCACCATCACCGGGACCCCCGCCAGCACCGTTGTCGGCCGGCCGGCCGCTTCCGCTGCGGCGCGAATGGTGGGGGAGGTGAGTTCCTTGATGGTGGTTCGCCCGGTCATCCACGTGAGTGTGCCGTCGGCCTTCTTGCCGGCGAGCTTCAGCATCTGCGGCCCGAGCGCGGCAACGTACACAGGCGGTGCTTCGGCGGGAACGTTGATGGCGCCCCGGCCGGTGACCATCTCGCCGCCAAAGGACACATTGCCGTCGGTCAGCAGCGGCATGAGTATCTCGAGGTAGTCGCTCATGTGGCGCACTGGACGCTCGAAGGGGATGCCCCACATGCCCTCGACAACCGGCTGGTGCGAGAGCCCGATGCCCAGATCGAGTCGGCCACCGCAGGCCTGGTTCACGGTCAGTGCCTGCTGAGCCAGCATCATCGGATGCCGGGGGTAGGTGGGAACCACGGCGGTGCCGAGGCGAATGTCGGGTACCGACTGGCTGATCACCGCGAGTGCGGTGAGGGCGTCCATATCGAAGATCTGAGGCGTCCAGAACGTTCCAAACCCCGCCTTCGCGGCGCTCTCGATCTGGGTACGAAGCCCGTCGATGGTGGTAGCTGATCCGAATATCCCGATGTCCATCTCTGATCCTTCTTCGGTACGCGTCGATGAGGTCAGCACCTTAGGGAGCGGCGGCTGGTTTAGCCAGACTCGTCGGCGGGCCACTCGCCGATTGGCCGGTACGTTCCCTGTTGCACCAAGGAGGCAACCCGGCTGCCAGAGCCGTCATAGATCGAGCCGAAATTGAGCCCTCGGCCGTCGTTGATGGCCGGACTCGCGGTGGTGAAGGTGTGCCAGTGATCGAAGCGAACCGGCTCGTGGAACCAGATCGAGTGGTCGAGGGTCGACCCCTTGAACAACCCGTGCTCCTCGTAGTGCGGTTTCCATGCTGTGCCCATGAATGCCCGATCGCTCACATAGCCCATGACCGCCTGATGCATCACAGGATCATCAGGCAGTGGGCTCAGCGGTTTGATCCACAGATCGAGCAGCGGATCGGTGCGGTCGTCGATGGCGGGGTCGATCCGAACCTCAACCGGCTGGTCGTCCCACCCGGGGCGTTTGTAGAGCTCATCGCGGTTGACCGTTTCGTCGAAGGAGGTGGTGGACGGCGATGGTTCATAGCGGACGGGACCATCCTCGATTCCAGAGGAGAATCCCACCTGGACGTGACTGATGATCTCGTCGGCTTGTCGAACCTCGACTCGAGCCGAGGCATAGGTGTTGCCGGTAAAGAGCCGGTGGACGACGTAATGCAAGGGCGTGTCGGCTCGACCGCCGCGCAGAAACACCTGTTGGAGCGACTGTATCCGGCGATCGGGCACCGTGCGGCCGGCGGCCACGATGGCCTGGGCAACCACCATGCCGCCAAAAAGGCGGTTGCTGTAGTTGAGTGCGCCAGCTCCCGCATGGCCTTCCCACACCTGATGGGTGTCATCACCATCGATCGAATCGAGGTCGAGTCGTTCGAGAAGACGGTCGGTTGCGGTGGGCACCGGGCGAGGTTAGAAGATCTGCTTCGCTCATCGAAAGATGCCTCGATGTTGCTTGTGTCATAGGTCCCGAATAGCGGTTGGCTAGAGTCCGGGCATGCCGCTCATGACCGCCAAGGTGTTGCCGCCCTGCGGACCCATCTGGGCGCAGTTCGATTCTTCGATCCCGAGGCCAACACTGAGCCGACTCACCGGCCGACGATTCCCGAGCTGGCACCCATCCCGATTCGCATTGAGGTCAAAGACGAGGCCGACGAATGGGTGTGGACCTCCTACAACGAGTCTTCACGATGGATCGAGCGGGAGTCCGCACCGCCTACCGAAAAGGTGCGCCGATGCCCCCGGTGTCATACGCTCCGTCCTGACAGTCAGAGAGTGAAACAAGCGTTGTCGGCCGATCCGAAGGGGGAGTGATCGTGGCCCAGAACCTCGATCAGCACGCTGCCCAGTGGCGCGTCGACGCGTCGCACCAATGGCCCGATCTCGATGTCGATCTCACCGATGTCGCCATCACCGCCGATCGCTACACCTCGCCGGAGTTCTTTGACCGTGAGTGGGAGGGCATGTGGACCAAGGTGTGGCTACTCATGGGCCGGGCCTCGCAGATGCCCGAGCCGGGCGACTACCAGACCGAAGACATCGGCCCAGAGTCGATCCTCATGGTCCGCCAGTCCGATGGCTCTATTCGCTCCTTCTACAACGTGTGCCAGCACCGCGGGTCGCGCCTCACCTTTGCTGAAGAGGGAACCGTGGCCCGGTTCACCTGTCCCTATCACTCATGGGAGTACGAGACCGACGGCCGTCTGGTGGTGGTGCCCGACGTCGAGGATTTCGCCGAAGACCCGTGCGCGACAAAGCGTTTGGTCGAGGTGCGTACCCAGGTGTTTGCCGGGTTCGTGTGGATCACCATGGACCCCGAGGCCGAACCGCTCGAGGAGTTTTTGGGCCCGCTCTGGAACGAGTGGGCGGCCTATGAACCCGACGGCTGGCCCAGGGTCACCGCCCTCACCGCCCGGGTCGACTGCAACTGGAAGGTCATCCAAGACAACTTCTGCGAGAGCTATCACCTGCCCGCCGTGCACCCGCAGCTCATGGAGAGCCACGAGGAGAGCTACAAGTACTCCGACTTCCAGATGAGCCCTCAAGGTCACAACCGAATGGTGATGCCCGGAGCGACGCCGTCGGTGACCCAGTACGGCAACCCGCCACCGCTACCCGAGGTGCTGGCCGACCGGCTTCGAGGGTGGGAGCTCGACCCCGCCGACTTCGTCGACGACCCACTTGCCGCCCGCCGCGCCATTCAGCGGCAAATGCGGGCGCTCGGCCCCCAACGCGGTCACCACCACTACGACAACCTGGTCGACCATCAGCTCACCGACTCGCACCACTACAACCTGTTTCCTAACTGCTCGGTCACCTTCGCCGCCGACGGGGTGCTGCTGCAACGCATGCGCCCGCATGCCACCGACCCCAACAAGTGCGTGTTCGACCACTGGTACTACGGCTTCACGCCCGCGGCCACGGAAGGCGTGCTCGACGTGGCGACCAACATCCGCATCGACGGCAAAGCTGGGGGAGAGGTGGAACACGAGGTGTTCGACTATGGCGATCGGCCGATGGGGCTTATCCCCGATCAGGACATCTCCATCACCACCGGCCAGCAGCTGGGCATGCGATCGCGCGCGTTCACGCAACCGGTGTTGTCGGGGCAGGAAGCCCGGGTGGCCTGGTTCCACAAGAAGATCGACAGCTACATCCACTCGCACGAGAACAAGAGTTAGGAACCACCCATGGACCGTTGGCTCACCGATCACCCGCCCAGCGAACGTTGGCCGCACTACACCCGAGCCAACGCTGGCGAGGTTCTTCCCACGCCAGCAAGTCCGTTGGGTCAGACCTACGGTTTCGACAAAGGCATACTTCCCGGTTTTCAGCAAGGCTCGACCCGCACCGGGTTCTACGAGATCGATGAGTATCGCGATGAACCACCCGAGATGTGCGGGTTCTTCGGTGGCTACTTCTATATCAACCTGTCGAACGTTCGGATGCAGGCGGTGCGCAACCCGGCCGTCACCATCGACCAGCTCGACATGGCGTTCTTCGGCGATCATCCCGATGTGCCGGCCTACAGTCCGCATCCCGACGACGAGAAGCCCCACCTTCAGGAAAAGGCCGACGCTCATATGGGCTTCGTGACCACCTCCACCGAATGGCCGGCACTTCTTGAGGAGAAGGCGGCGGTGGCTCAGTTGCGGGCCGACCGCCCCGACCTTTCGTTGCTGAGCGATCAGGACCTGCTCGATCGGGCCATGAGCATTCTGCCCATGCTGATCGACCTCGGCGCACAGCATCTGGTGGCCTCAAGCTCGTCGGGCATTGCTCCCGGCATGTTGGCGGCGATTGCCGAGGCGGTTGGCGACCCAACGGTTCCAATGCGTCTGCTCGCCGGCCTGGGCGACGTGGATTCGGCGGCTCCCTCCTATGCCATCTGGGATCTTTCCCGATCGATTCGCAAGTCCGATGAGCTGACCGCCGAGTTCGATGCCGGGGTCGACGGGCTCATCGGACGGCTGGGCAGCTCGGGTTCGGCTGAGGCCTCGGAGTTTCTGATGGCGTTCATCGCGTTTCTCCATGAGTTCGGCAGCCGGGGACCCAACGAGTGGGAGCTGAGTGCTCAAACCTGGGAGACCGATCCGCTCATCGCGTTGGCCGCCATCGATCAGGTTCGCGCCCAGGACGACGATCAGTCGCCCGAGGCCCGAGCGGCAAAGCTCGCTACCGAGCGAGAGGCTCTGGTGGTTGAGGTGCGCGAGAAGCTCGCCGACCTCGGCGACGAAATGCTCAGCGGTATGTATGAGGGTGCCCTGGTGGGCGGCAACATGATGGTGTTCCGTGAGCGGGCCAAGACCACCGTCATCAAGGCGCTGCACGAGGCACGCATGGCGTTTCGGGAGTTGGGCCAGCGCCACGCCGAAGCGGGCACGCTTGGCGCCATCGACCACATCTTCATGCTTACCTTCGATGAGCTTCAGACCTTCGTCGACGATCCTGCCGCGATGACCTCAACCCTCGCCGAGCGGTACGAGCAGTGGCAGAACCTGTGGGATCTCGAGCCGCCGTTCTTCATCAAAGACGGCCACGTGCCGCCGGTGAGCGAGTGGCCGGCTAAAGGCGATTCGAGTGCTGCGTTAGCCGCCGATGGCGAGGTCCTGGCCGGCGTACCAGGTTGTCCGGGCACGGTGGAGGGAACCGCCCGGATCGTGACCGACCCGGCCAATCCACCCGACCTCAACCCCGGCGACATCATGGTGGCGCCGCTTACCGATCCGGCCTGGACGCCGCTATTTATGGCGGTCGATGCGGTTGTGGTGAACGTTGGCGGCCAGATCAGCCACGCCATAATCGTGAGCCGCGAGCTTGGCCTGCCCTGTGTGGTGTCGGTGACCGACGCAACCAGCCGCATCGCCGACGGCGCCACCATCCGGGTCGACGGTTCAACCGGCGAAGTCACCGTCGTTTCGCAGGCCTAGCGAGGTCCACTTAGGGAAATCGCGTTCGGCAGTCGGGAAGTCCCCCGACGGCGATCCGGTTTCCGCACGTGAAGCCAAACTGCTCGTCGGCACTACCGATCTCTGCGGTACGGAAGAGCAGATCGCATGAAGTCATGAGGTTGGCTCGACACTCGCTGACGAGCGTGCCCTTCGCAGTGCTGCTCGCGAGGATTGTTCCGGTTTCGTCGGTCTCGAGACCGGGTGTGCAATAGGCGATGCCATCGCCGCGGCCGTCGCAGGTGAGTCCGATGTCGTGGTACTCGCTGCCCTCGGCCGACGCGAAGAAGAGCACGTCGCAGGCCGTCTCGAGGCCGGCTACACAGTCGGCTGCAAGTCCGTCGAGTCGCTCGTCATCACCAACATTCTGGGGGCCCGAGCCTTCGTCCTGACGCATTACCGCCAGGCTGCCATTGTCGAAACACTTCTCGGCGCCATCGAGGAACACCTCGACGTCGGCTGGATTCGTGCCATCGGCGATAGCCCGCCCCGGGTTTTCTGATTCAGCAAGAAGGTGACGGAGCGTGCACTCGCCTTCTTCCATGGAGATCTCCGCAACTCCACCAAATCCAGCGTTCAGCCCGGCGGTGAAGTTCTGCACGAAGTCGCGGTTACCAGCCAGGTCTTCGGT